>JAYVQB010000249.1:0-26771 GCA_043757085.1 Verrucomicrobiota bacterium | reverse complement strand
CGCTCGTGAGTGATTTTCTCCAGAAGCTTGGCGCGCCCATTATTGCAGAAGCGACATCGAATCTTCGCGGCAGGAAAGAGTTGAAGCCGTTATTGCTGCGCGGTGGCGAGAAATGTTTTCGGCAGATCAACCCGCAGCGCGTTCTTCGCATCGGTGCGATTCCATCGTGGCACTGGTGGCGCGATCTTGATTCATCGGAGAATGTCCAAGTGCTCAATGTCGTGCGCTCGCCGTTTCGTGGACTCGCGCGGACGACAAGTGTTGTGACATTGCCGTGGGAAGCCTTGCGGAATGCGGAATGTGGAACGCGGAATGTGGAATGTTGGAACACGGACGTAAGTGAAGTGCTTGATCGTGCTCTTGATGCGAACCCGTTGTCAGAGCCTGCATGGATGCGTCATCTCTCTCGCATCATCCCCGCTGGCGCGGCGGTGTTCCTTGGCAACAGCCTGCCTATTCGCGAATGGAATCTCGCTGCCGATACGCCGAAACCGGGGACAGTGTTCTTTGCCAATCGTGGCGCGAACGGAATTGATGGACTGGTTTCTTCATGGCTTGGTGTTTCTGCGGAGGCAGATGAGTCATGGCTGATCGTGGGCGATTTGAGCGCACTTTATGATCTGGGTGCGCCGTGGATATTGCCGCAGTTGAAAACAGCGAAGCGACGGATTGTGGTCATCAACAATGGCGGTGGTAAGATTTTCTCGCACGTGAGTTGGCTCCAGCAAATGCCTGCTGATGCGAAGCGAGTGATGGAGAATCCGCACACGATTTCATTCGAGCCGTGGGCGCGGATGTGGGGGATGGATTACCGGCTGATCACCGAGCCGGATGAACTGCGTGATGATAATTCAGTATCAGCGGTCTGGGAGATCAAGCCTGATGCGGCGCAGACGGAAGCGTTTTGGTCGGCGTGGAAATGATCATCGAACTAAAAAAGAAGGAGCGCGGGTGTGTCGCCAGACCACTCGCCTAATTTTTGGTCTTGAGCGTGGATACAATCCAGACGCATAAGTGGCGAGTAGGCTTCGCCATACTCGCGCTCCTTCTCAAGGATGCCGTCATCCAATTTTTCGAGCCTCAATCTTTCTACTTATTGCCATCAAGCAGCAAAGCCAGAAGTGATTCCAACCAGATAAGACCCGCAGGTTGGTTGTTGGCATCGTAAATCAACATGAGCGGTGAGCCTGATTTGCGGAGCGATTGCAGGCAACGCAGTGATGAATCAGTGGCGTTTCCGTGCGGCAAGGGTTGCGCAAACTGGCTCACGATGCGATCGCGAGGCATGTCTGATGAAAGGACTGCGGCATCGAGACAGCCGATGATGGCTCCGTCTTCGCTGAGAACGGGATGATGTCTGCGTCCGCTTTGCATGGCCATTTGCAAGGCTGACGCTAGTGGAAATCCGGCAGGCATCGCGCTCACGGCTGTCAGAGGCTCTGCAATATCAATTGCGCTTAGCTTGCGGAACGCGGCGTAATTTGTCAGCAGCGCGGATACGTTCACGGGCAACAATTTCAACGCGGTAATATTCTCCGCGAGAGCGGCGACACCATCTTGCGGCAAGCGCTCAGGAGATGTCGTCTGCGGATGAGCCTGCGTTCTTTGTGCAAAAAAGCGCCATGGCTTTGCCAGCAACATGAGCGAACTCAAAACGCCGGTGAATCGCCTTAACATGCGGAATGGGAAAAGTCGCGAGAGTGATTTCGGCAACAGTTCCAGCACGATGAGAAATAATGGAAGCGCGATGAGCACGGAAACGACGATCCCCCACGAGCCAAAGTGCCGATGGCAAATGACCGCCAGCGCGAGGAATGCGGCGATGGAAAATGAATGATGGGTGGCCATTGCGGCCCGGAGCAAGTGGTGGCGGTGTGCGAGCAACACGGCGAGCTTCTCCGCAGCGCGGTCGCCTTCAGATGCCGCGTGACGCGTGCGCACCCGACTGACGGATAGCAGCGCGCTCTCGATGCCGGCGAGCAAGAAAGCCGATCCAAAACAGAAGATGAAAATCAGCCAGATCATGGGTTCACATTCTCCACGGTTTCATGCTTGATTCTCAGTTCCAACTGTTGAATGCGATTACGCGCGATGCGTTTAACTTTGATGGAAACGCCGTCGAGGTCGAGGCATTCACCTGGTTTTGGCAAATAGCCAACGCGGTTGAAGACAAGACCGCCGATGGTATCAATGCCTTCCGCATCGAGTTCTAATTCCAACTCACGATTAACTTCATCCACGCGCGTGGTGCCGCCGACGAGATAGCAGCCATGTCCGAGAGATTGAATGGATAGCTCGGAATTCTGCGCTGGAGCGGCCTTGGCGATCAGACGCTCAATGATATTTCCACGCGTTAAAAGTCCCTCGAAGCTACCATATTCATCCACGATCACGACTGCGGAATTGGCATCGGGAAGATGCTGTCGCAGCGCATCCAGCACTGGCATGGTTTCGGGAGCGAGCACGGGATCACGCGCAATTTTTTGCCATGCAGGGCGACGCGCGAGTCGCCATGACTGTGTGTCCACCAGTGCAGTGATGGCGTCGGCTTTTTCATCGAACACTAGCACAAAGCGCGATCGTGCTCCTCCGAGCATTCGCGCAGCTTCATCGTCGTTCGCATCATGCGGCATCAGCGGCAAATCCACGCGCGGCGTCATGCAGTCCTTCACCGACAAGGCGCGAATGTGTATGATCTCTTGAAGGATCGCCGCATCGTCAGTTGTGATCGCGCCTTGTTCCTCGCGCATTTCGATGAGCGTTTCGAGTTCTTCGAAATCCATTCCCAGTCTCGGCTTGATTTTCTTGGGGGTGAACCACGCGATAAGTTTTTTGCCTGCCGCCGTGAAGGCGGCGGTGACGGGCGAAATGATGAACCGGAGGATTGTCAGTGCAGGCAGCGTCCAGCGAACTGCGCGCTCCGGCTGACGCAGCGCGAATGTTTTTGGAATCAGTTCGATCAAGACAAAGCCCGGCGTGAAAATGAACACTGCGCTCATCCACGGATTCATGCCGAGGTCGTGCAAGGGACCAGTCACGAAATAAAATCCGAGCGCGGCCAGCACAATGTTCAGTGCGGAGCCGGCGAGGAGTGCTTCATTTAGAAACTCCAGCGGATGCAGAATGTTGTGACGGGTTCCTGTTCCTGACTCCGAGCGTTGTCGCCATGCGCCCTGTTGTTCACGCAGCGTCAGCAGGGCCGTTTCCAGCGCAGAAAAATTCGCCGCCAGCCCCAGCAACAGCAGGAAAACAACTGATAGGATGGCGGTCATGGACAGGGCAGGGAAGCGGGGTGCACAACGTTCAAACCAGCACAATCCGGGCCATCGGGCAAGCGCGCAACAGCATCAGTCCAGCGTGTGAATAAACAAACCGCTGCGGAGTTTTGGCTCGAACCAGGTGCTCTTGGGCGGCATGATTTGCCCAGCATCGGCGATGTCTATGAGCTGCTTCACCGTGGTGGGATACATGCTGAAGGCGATGGCGAATTTTCCGCTGCCGACTAGTTTGTCCAACTCGGCTACACCACGGATGCCACCGATGAAATCAATGCGCTCGCTGGTGCGCGGATCGTCAATGCCGAGCAAGGGCGCAAGCACGCGCGACTGAAGAATCTCGACATCGAGAGCATCAACGGGCGACGCATTCGCAGCAGTCTGCCATTCGAGTTGATACCAGTGACTGCCGAGCAACATGCAGCACTGACCGGGCTGAACGGGTTCTTTCTTTCCATTCGGCGTGACTTTGAAGGTGCTGGAGATTTTTTGCAGAAACGCTTCCGCACTGTGGCCGTTGAGATCACGAACCACGCGGTTGTAAGGCAGGATTTTCAGTTCGCTTGCAGGGAAGAGCACGTTGAGGAACCAGTTGTAGTTCTCTGAGCCGGTGTGATGAGGATTTTTTTCACGGCGCTCTTTGCCAACGCGTGCGGCACTGGCACTGCGATGATGGCCGTCGGCGACGTAGGCGACTGGAATTTCGTTTTCAAAAAATGCGGTAATCTTCGTGCAGGTTTCCGCAGGCAACCGCCACACCTGATGCTGGATGCCATCGGGCGCTGTGAAGTCATAAATCGGCGTATCGTGATTTTCATGCTGCTTCGTCAACGCGAGCACGTCCGTGTGATCGCGATAAGTCAGGAAGATCGGTCCCGTGTTCGCACTGAGCGCATCGACAAGGCGTGTGCGGTCGTCCTCTTTCACCTTCCGCGTCTTCTCGTGTTTCCGAATGATGTCGTTCTCGTAGTCCTCGATGTGGCACACGGCGACGAGTCCCGTTTGCGCATGATTGCCCATGACTTGCCGGTAGAGATACATGGTTGGCGCAGCCTCGCGCACCAATACGCCGTCGCGCTGGAGCTTTAGGAAATTCTCGACTGCCCTGGCATAGACTTGAGCATCATAGGCATCCACTGTGTCGGGCAAATCAATCTCCGCGCGATCCACATGCAGCAGGCTCAAGGGATTGTTTGCGGCGAGGGCTTTTGACTCCTCGCGATTGACCACATCATAAGGCACAGCAGCGACGGCGGCAGCTTTGTCAGGAACAGGAACGAGACCTTGGAAGGAACGGAGGCGCATGGATAGTTGGGGCGATGGGAGTTTAGATTGATGGAAGGCTGGCTGTGAAATTCAAATTTTCTCGAGTCTTCGGCGGATGGCGTTTGGGCTTTGTCTCAAGTCAAGCAAGGCATGAATGATGATGCCGCGATCTTCTGGAATGTAGAACAGACCGTAGTTTCGGTTGAACACGAGGACGCGCCGAACTCGGCTGCGATAAACTACTGGCCCAATCATGGGGAATCCGGTGAGTAGATTAACGCAACTACACACCTCCGCATAGAAACTGTCGCCAGTGCCCTCCTCCCACGTTTCGAGACGTTCGTAAATCGTCTGCACATCAGTTTCCGCGCCGAGCGTCCAAACCGCTGCAGTCATGGGCGCGACGATGCAATTTTTTGTTTCAGTCGTAGGATGCCCGCTGTCACTTCATCGGTGGTGCGCACATTGCCGGGGTTTGATTCATGTTCCGCGATTCTGGCGTCGAGCAAGATAGCGATTTCAGGAGTGATCGTGGAATCATGGGAAACATCAGTCCACAACTCGCACACAAGCCGCAGCTTCTGGTCCACGGTGAGGCCGCGGATGGCTGGGATAGTTTCGAGGATCATTGTGGGAGGATAGTAGAGCGCTTGCAAAATTTCAAGCGCACGGAATTGCCTCATGCGTGACCCAATGACAATCTGGCTCGTGCTCGCGCTTTAGCGAGGCTCAGGACTCGTTCCACTTCCATCGCACGATCAAGTTCATCCCGTTCATCGGGCAAAAGTCCTTCTGACTTTTCCTTGTGGATCAGCCACTCGAAGCGTTCGCTCACGTCTGCCGAGGGCTTGAACGCCACCAGTTCCAGCGGCGTCATGCCCTTGGCCAGAAACTCGATTACATCTTCGTAGGCTGTGGTCATGTTTGCAGGATACGGCAAGTGTTGGATCATGGCAAGCAGCAGCCGCGCATTGCAAAGCGATCACAAGGCTACCGATGCTTATCGACATCGCCCCACCCTAGGGGTTTGCGACCTCTTTGGATGTCAGCCGGCTTTTTGCTGTCTTCATTGTCGCGCTTTGCCTGCTCCTGCGCAGTTTGTCGCGCGGCGTCATCGGCCTCTTTGATACTTTTGTTGAGCACCTCAAGCTCTTTGCTTTGTGCTGCGGCGATTTGGCTCTGATGATGTCGATCAGCTTCCGCGAGTTCACTCTGTCGTGCGTTGATTGCTTCCGTCTGGCTGGCTGTCGAGAATTCGACGACGTTGCTGAGATTGGCGAATGATTCCTCGATCCGGTCGCCGAGGACGGAAATTGCGCTACCGAGGGTGGAGAAACCGGCGACCAGAATCTTGTTGGTTCGCATTTGGAGGTAGATTTGGGCGAAGGCCAAGTCGGTTTCGCCTTTGCGTGCGACAGTGCGGAGCCGTTGTGCCGTTGGCGAGGCATCAGGCAGAATGGACAGGTTCAAACTGTAGGGAACAACTGGCTCGCCAAGTTCGTTTCGCATCTTCTCGTAGGAAGTGCCGTTGTCCGTGAGCTTCTGCAATCCGGCTTTGATACCGTGCAAGACAGTTGGTGGCGCGTTCCACGGCATCCCAGAATGAAATTGCTGCTTTCTCAGCAAATTCGGTATCTGCGAGATTGAGTTCGGCCTCAGCGCCCTTGATCAGCGAAGGAAGACTATTCAGGTTATTTTGTGAATCAGTAAGGGTGTGCACCAATTCAACGCGCAGCTGTTGTCTTCGAGTTTCCATTTCGCGGATACGTCGTTGTTCCGCAGCAATTTGTTGCGCTTCTACTTTTCTGGCTTGGGTCTTTCGTCGATCCGCTTCTTCACGATCCGCAATAAGTCGGCGTTCCATCTCCTTGCGTTCGTTAGCTTTTTTCTCCTGAACCTCAGCAAGGGAATAAATTCCTACTCCCAGAAGAAAGACCGGAAGCCAACAGAGAATGAGTTCACCGGCTTTATAGCCACCGTAAGTTAGAGCGATTAGGCCCAGAAGAAGGCAAAGCCCCGATACCGCCATTATGCATCCTGCACAGCCTTTAACCATATAAAAGAACTTGGATAGTCAGTTAGGGACAGGAAAACCACAGAAATTGAAACGATCAAGCGGAGGATTTAAGTAATGCTTTGAGTCTGCCGATGCGGAAACTGGGGCAAGCGGGTTACGTCATTAGGGCTTGAACAAAATTTACCACCTTTGTAGCTGAACACAGGTCACGGTTTCTTCACCGGCGCATTTCCTTCAAGCGTGATTGGCACCACTTTATCAGTGGGGAAATCTTTCGGCACGGCGGCGGTGGCTTTCACCTCGCCGGTCGCGGCCCATTCGGCACTGCGCTGGAGAATGAAGTAGAAGCCGCGCTCGAGCATGGAGTAGTCGGCGTGGCCGAGGGTGGTGTGGACGACCCGGCCTTTGCCGTAGTTGCGGACCATGAGGTTGGGTTCGTCTTTGTCGGTGGTGTCGGAGTGTGAAGTGGAGAGGATTTCTACTTCGGCGGGGCCGCGCAGTTTGCTGTAGAGTTCATCCTTGGCGTGCATCCATTTCGTGGGCAGGCCTTTGGTGATGGGATGAGTGGTGTTGTGAACTTCGACAAGAAATTCATGCTGCTTTCCATGACCACCGCCTGCGCCGGGTGATTCATCTTTGAACGGCTTGCCGTCCTTCATGTAAAGCCACGGCCCAGATTTTTCGTTGCGACCACCCCAGCCGCCGACGCCGATCATCTCGTTAAAGGCCTGCCATTTCGGGAAGGAATTGTCCGCTGCGTGGACGCTAACAAAGCCGCCGCCGTTTTTTACGTAGTCCTCAAATTCTTTTTCCACGGCGTCGGGCCAGTCCTGTCCGTTGTAGTTGCTCACGATGACGGCGTAATCGCTGAACTTGGGGTGCCAGTCGTTCCAGGCTTCCTTCGGGGCTTTGCTGTCAGGCGTGGTGCTGACGCTTACTTCGAAGCAACCGGCTGTTTCCAGCGCATTCACGAGCACGGGTGTGGTCTGATTCCAGTTGTGATTGTTTTGTCCGTCCACAATCAGGACTTTGATTTTGTCCGCAGCGGACAATCCGGTGACAAGCGTGGCGGCGAGGAAGATGAGTAGTAGGGAGCGGCGTTTCATGTGGAGAATGCGTAGCTTCCCGCCCGTATCTTACAAGTGAAGAATTTTTTTAAACTGCGTTGTGCAGTCGGGAATTGCTCAACAGGGCGTATGCGACCTGTCCATTAAATTGCATTCGCTTCCGTTTACGCAAGATTCGATGATCTCACATAGATCGTCTTTTTCCAAAAATACAGCTCAGTGCCGCCGGTCCAGGCGTTGCCGTTCTGTTGGTCAAAGTTTGATCGCCAAGGGTTGCGTAATCCGACCGCCATCATATAGCGGACAGAATACTGGAATATGTGCGGCCTGATAATGGCAGAATCTTTTGAGGGCGTAGAAACATCCCCTCTAAAAGAACGCTCACCAAAGAGAATGATCGCAGCAATGAGTAGCAGAAGCAATAATGAACGGCTCATGGGCGGATATTATACTGCCTACAGTCAGAATGGAAGATATTTTCTCAATATTTTTTCTCAGAAAAAAGAAAATTGTAAATTCAGATCGAGTGCTGTGTGCGCCGCAGATGCTGATGAAGGGTGTGGACATCAGAAGTATTCTAGAACGGCTGGGGCATTCGTCAGTGAGCACGACGGAGATTTATACTCACCCAGTGAAGGCCATGCAGGGGAAGATACTCAGCCGGCTGGATGATATGTGAGTGGCACAGTGCCTCTGACCTGTTCTGCTTCATCCGGCGCGGAGCGAGATCAAGGAAAGTTCAGCACTGGCCAGAGGCGCGGCGTTACGATGATGCGGGCTAAAGGCCCGCGCTCCGTTTTGCGCGTAGGGACATGAGTGTCCCGTCTCCTTGATGCCACGTCACGGAACACAAATCGGAAGCGCTTTGTGACTAGTGCAAAAACCGTTTGCTTCACCGCCCACATCCGGCGTATCGAATCCTTCACCCCCTATTCTAAAAGCATGTCAGAACGTCGCGTTGTAATTACAGGCATCGGAGTTGTGTCCCCCATCGGACTCAACAAGGATGACTTTTGGAAAAACATTCTCGCCGGCAAAAGCGGCATCAAGAACATCACGTCGTTCGACACCACTGAATACAGCACTCACTTCGGGGGCGAGATCACGGACTATGATCCGAAGCCTTATTTCAAGGACTTCAAGGATGCGCGTCGCGCGGATCGTTTCACGCAGCTCGGCATGGGCGCGGCGAAGCAGGCCATCGCGGACAGCGGGATCGAGCCGGACAAGGTGAACTTGGAGCGCGTCGGCGTGATGGTAGGCAGCGGCATCGGCGGACTGATGACGCTGGAAAATAATCACACACAGCTTTTGCAAAAGCATCCGAGCCGGGTTTCGCCGTTCACTATTCCGATGATGATCAGCAACATCCTCAGCGGAATGATCTCGATGGAATATGGCTTCCTCGGGCCGAACATGTGCGTGGTCACGGCATGTGCGACCTCGAATCACAACATTGGCGAAGCCTGGCGTATTATCAAATTTGGAGACGCGGACGCGATCATCGCCGGCGGCGCGGAGGCCAGTATCGCTCCGATGGGGCTTGCAGGCTTCGGCAATATGAGGGCGCTAAGCACGCGCAACGACTCGCCAGAAAAAGCCAGCCGTCCGTTCGATCGGGATCGCGATGGATTCGTCATGGGCGAAGGTGGCGGTGTGGTGGTGATCGAGGAATACGAGCACGCGAAAAAACGCGGGGCGCACATATATTGTGAACTGGCGGGCTACGGAATTTCTGCCGATGCCTTTCATCTCAGCTCGCCGCTACCGGAAGGAGAAGGGGCGTCCCGTTGCATGAACATGGCACTCAAGCACGCGAAGTTGAACCCCTCTGACGTGCAATACATCAACGCCCACGGCACCAGCACGCCAATGGGTGACATGTGCGAGGTCAAGGCGATCAAGCGCAGCTTCGGGGCGTATGCCACGGAAGGTTTGCTGGTGAGTTCGACGAAATCCATGACCGGTCACCTTCTCGGCGGCGCGGGCGGGGTGGAACTGGCGGCGAGCATTCTGGCCTTGCGTGATCAAGTGGCGCCGCCAACGATCAATCTGGACAATCAGGATTCCGCTTGTGATCTCGACTGTGTGGCGAACGTGGCGCGTGAAGTGAAGATCAACGCGGCCCTGAGCAACTCATTCGGATTCGGCGGACACAATGCTGCGCTGTTGGTGAAGCGAATTTAACGCTACTGCCGCACATTGCCCTGCTCTTTGCGCAGGTCCAGAACTTCGCGCACGGTTCGGGTCAGTTCAGAAATTTCGAACGGCTTGCTGATGCAGGCGTCTGGCTGTGTGCCGGGGTTGTATTTTTCTTCCACCACTTGTTTAAAGGTGAGGGAGCCACTGCAAAGCACGACGGGGAGAGTGGGACTGATGCTGCGAATCTGATCCAGAGTGTCCAGGCCGGAAAGTCGGGGCATGGACATGTCGAGCAGAACGAGGTCGGCCTTGTTACCGGGGCTTTTTATCCATTCAATGGCCTCTATCCCATCTTTGGCGGCGAAGACTTTGTAGCCGGCGCGGCCCAGCAATCCGACGATAACAGCGCGAACCAGTGGATCGTCATCAACGGCGAGGATGCGCTCCGTGCCTCTTGAATTTGCTGCGGGGGCTTGCACTGGCGGGCTGATGGTGGGTTCACCTTGAACTTCAGCGGAGGTGCGCGGGAGGATGACCGTGAAGGTTGTCCCCTTCCCCGGTGCTGACTTGCATTCGAGTTTGCCGCCGTGCTTATGCACGATGTCATTCGAGATCGCCAGTCCCAAGCCCGTGCCTTCAGATTGCGACTTTGTGGTGAAGAAGGGTTCAAAGATTCGTGAGCGAATTTCCTCGGTCATTCCGGGGCCATTGTCTGTGACTTTCAAGCATACGAAATCTCCGCTTGCTGCTGTTTCACCGGATTGTCCAGACTGATTGGCCGCAGAAATAATTAGATGGCTGTTGGGTCTGCCTTTCATGGCATCCAGCGCATTGACGCAGAGATTCATGATGACCTGCTTGATGCTGTTGGCATCACCAGCGACGGGCCAAAGGGTGCTGGGCATTCTCAATTCGACCATGATTAATGGAGAGATCGTGTGCTTCAACAAACCTTGCACGTCAGCGACAACGGTGCGCAAATCCATGGTGCGGGTGGCGGTCGCATTCTGGCGGACATGACTGAGCAGTTTCTTCACCAGCTCACGCCCGCCAGCCGCAGCTTCCATGACCACACCGAGGAGTGTCGATGCTACTTTAGCTTCTCCAGCAGCCACTTGGTCGAGTGCCAGCGTGATGTTGCCATTGATCGCGGTCAGGATGTTGTTGAAGTCGTGGGCTATCCCAGCGGCCAGAGTTCCGACCACCTCCATCCTCTGGGCCTGCTGGAGCGCAGCCTGACGATGTTTTTTCTGGGTGATGTCCTGCCAGACCAGCAACCTAGCTGAGCGACCTTGATCTTCAGCCTGGAGCAATGGGGACACGGTGAGTTCCAGAATGCGATGCGAGGGTTTGGTGATTTCCCATTCAACAACTTTGCGGGCAGAGTGATATTCACCGACTACTCCCCAGATTGCAGCAAATCCATCCTTTGATTCCACACAAGGTTCGAGACAGGCGCGCAGTCTGTCGAGTGATGCCGAGTGGATATGGTTCGCTGGGATGCCAAAATAATCCGTGAAGCGTTGATTCGATAGCAGCACGCGGTCACTGGCGTCAATGATCACGAAGGCATCAGCCCATGCATTGCCCGCTGCCTTGAGAAGACTCGCTTCATCACGCCGGCTTTCGCCCTCAGTTGATACCGGCCTTTTCTGGTCAAGCGATCTCGCGCTGACCGAGGTATCGGCAACGGCGATGTCTGCCGTGCCCGCAGAACCAACTTGAGCACGGAGCTGAAAGGATTTTCTCATTAACTATAATTATAGTATATATTATAATTAAGTAAACACTTAATATCAGATTTCCCTGTAATTACGCCACGGCTTCCATTGAGGAACGGGTTTCCGCGCGGTTAGCCGAGTCCCAAGACTGGGCGGTCACGCCGCGTTCTGGGGGACGAATCGGAATAGAGAATGCCAATACTGTTCCGCGCTCGGCGTCATCATAGGCCGAAGCCCATCCGCCGAGACTGCAAAGCGTCACATAACTGGAGGCTAGGCTCAGTCCCGCATATTGAGGGTTTTCTTCCCTGACAAAAAATGGCGTGAAAACCGACGATAACCTTTCCACCGGAAGATTGGGGCCGGAGTCGCTCAGTTCAATGCACACATGATCGTCATTGCCATCCTCCTCAAAGTGTCGCAGCACGATGTTGATTTCATTGGAAGGCTCGAGCAGTTCCAGTTCATCCTGAAGAATGAGACGCACGACGTGGCTCAAGCGGCTGCGGCTGCATTTGATCATGGGAATTTCACCCTCCACAGAAACGGTTACATTCATCTGCTTGTCCTCCAGCGACTCGGACAATTGATTGATGACTTCGACCAGCAGTTTCTCCGTATCGACAGAATCTTCGTTGTTGATGAACCTCGTCTTCGATACCGTGGAAAGCCTCCCCAGCAGATTGGTGATATGGCGCACTTGAGTGCGGGCCGCCTGGTGCATTTCACTGATGAATGCAGCGTCATCGTCATTGGTTCCCGCAGGAGATTGAGAATGCTCGGTTAATTGCAGGTAGGTCTCAACGGGCACGAGGGCATTTCTCAAATGGTGATTGATGCCTTGGGCCAACACCCCGAATCCCGCAAGACGGTCCGTGACAATCAACTGGCGCACCATGGCTGATTTTTCCTTGAGCAGCGTTTCCCTTTCCGCACATATCTTGAACCATTCCATCGCGCGTTGCATGGACTGCATCAGGAGATCAGGGTCCCAGGGCTTGTTGATGTAATGGAAAATGGATCCTTCGTTGATGGCAGCCACAGCCGTGGATACGTCGGAAAATGCCGTGGCCAGAATTCGGACGACATCAGGATTTTTTTTCTTCAACTCGGAGAGAAAGGTGGTGCCTTGCATTCCACCCATGCGCTGGTCTGAAACCACCACCGCGATGAACCCGTCGTTTTCTGCGATGATCTTCATGCCTTCCTCGGCGGATTGGGCAGTGACCACGGAAAACTCCACTTCCACGATCTGTCGGAAGTATTTTCGCGCTAGCGACTCATCATCCACATAGAGGATTTTGAGTGGTTTTGAAGGTGACTCTTCTATGATCTGCATGACTCAAACTGGTTGTGATTGGAAAGTGCTCAACTGGCCAGAACCGGTGCGGCGTCTTCAGCTTGATTCTGCATAAAGGTGTCATCGTGCTCCTCCAATGCCTCGGCCAAGGGAAGCCGGATAATGAACTCCACACCCTGCTGCGGTTCACTGCTGGCCATGATCGTGCCCCCGTGCGCAGTCACGATGCGGTAGCAGAGGGCCAGCCCCAAACCAGTGCCCTCACCCGGTGCCTTAGTCGTGAAGAAGGGATCAAATATCCTGGCCAGATTCTCCTGCGATATACCCGGTCCGTTATCCTTGATTCGTAACTCCAACTCGTCTGCAGCGTGACTGGCGTGTATCCTGATGACGGGCCGCAGGCCATTTGAAACAGCCTGAACACTCAAGGCATCTACGGCATTCTTGATGATGTTGATGAACACCAGCGTCAACTGGTTGCGGTCACCGCGCACCGCGCCGCAATCCAGAGGAACATCATCGCAAATCTTGATCCTGCCTTCCTTGATCGGCCCCGCAAGAATGCGCAGAGCGCTCTGCAGCGGCTCGCTGATAAGACAGGTAGAAGTCATGGCCGTCTCGGGATGGCAGAAAATTCGCAGGTCGGAAACAATGGTGGTGATCCGGTTGATGCATTCCCCCATGTCGTTGGCGATCTCCTGAATGTCGGCCCTGGTGCCCTCCGGCAGCTTGGCCGCCTGACGGTTAAGAATGTAAAGCGCGCTCCGGGCAAAATTCAGCGGATTGTTAATCTCATGCATGATGCCTCCGGTGAGAATGCCCAGCGCCACCATCTTTTCCGACTGAATCAGCTCTTTCTCAGTTGAGCGCAGAACCCCGATGGCGCACTCCAGCTCGGCATTGCGATGCTCGATTTCTTTGCTGAGCAATCCGGAGTGAACCAGATTGTGCACCCGGATATTGAACTCTGTCAGCGAGAACGGCTTGACCATCAAATCATTCGCGCCATTGCGCAGCGCCGTCAGTCGCACTTCTTCGTCTGACCTCGCCGTAACCAGCATGACGGGCATCAACTTGGATTCCGCCTTGTCACGAAGTGCGCGGCAAAGGGCCAGACCATCGAGCCCCGGCATCATGTAATCGGATATCACTAGGTCAGGAGCATGCTCGGTCACCATCTCCAGAGCCTGTGCGCCATTCGTGGCTTCAATGACCCGATAGTTCGGCTCAAGCTCAGTGCTCATAAAACGCAGCAGGCCGGGATCGTCATCAACAATCAAAATCAACGGCAAGTCTGACTGGCCAGGCTCTTCACTTGCGCGAGTCTTACTCACATCGGCTGCCAGCCCGACCGGATGGTGGATGAGCCTGGAATGGGACTTTTCAGCTTCGTGATAAACTGACTTGATCCATGCAGCGGTGGAAGAGGCCTTGGATTCAATATCAACATTTTCGATGAACCCTTCTGCTATCTCATGCGCGTCGGTTGCAGCATCAGTGGCCGTGGGAGATTCCTCGCCAGATTGATCGCAGCCCAGAATGACCACGTCGTCCTGTTGCGCCAGCGGCAATCGCACCCGCATCGTCGTGCCGTGGCCCAGTTCACTATCCGCCTCAACCAGACCTCCAAGCCGGTCCACCATTTCCTTGACCAACGCCAGACCAAGTCCAGTTCCCGGATGCCTGCGGGTCGATGAAGAATCAGCCTGCCAGAATCGATCAAAAACAAACGGCAGATGCTGCTGAGAAATGCCCACTCCAGTGTCAATGACTTCAAACACCATTTGATCACCCACATCTTCAATGACGAACTTCACCGAGCCGCCAGCAGGCGTGAATTTTACGGCATTGAAAATCAAATTCAGCAGGATTTTCTCCAGCTTTTCCTTGTCAGATTCCACCCGATCAATTTGCGAGGCATAATGCAAAGTCGTGGTCACCCCGCCATGTTGGGCTAGGCTGGAGACAGACTGCAATAAGCCAGCAGTGAACTCGCCCAATGAGAACTTTTCGCGTGCCAGCGGAATCCTTCCGGCATCGACACTGGAAAGGTCGAGCAGATCATTGATCAGCTTTAGCAAGCGCAAGGAGTTCTGATAGATTCCTGCAATTTCAGAACTCAGTCCCGAGTTAGCCTTCTCATCAACCGGGTAAACGCGCAGAAGCCGTTGCAGCGGAGCGATCATCAGCGTAAGCGGTGTCCGAATCTCGTGGGTGATATTGGAGAAGAAATCCGTCTTCATCCGGTCCATCTCCACAAGCTGCTGGTTTTTCTGCTCCAGCTCGCACCTGCTCTCATCAAGGCGTATCCTCGAAATTAATTCATTCTGTCGGATTCCATGATGCACCATGCTACAGGTCACCATAATTACTCCATTAATAAGTAGAAAAATTCCGTTATTGATGTAAGTCCCAAGTGCTCCGGGGGTATCGTGCAATTTTTCAAAATTCGGAAGTGTTGCTACTAGAAAACATGTGAGTGTCAGCAACACGGCCGACGTGCTCTCTCTTGAATTCCATTCGTAGAGGAAACCCACTCCAACAATGCAACAAATAAAACCCACATAATACGGGGAAGCAGCATCGCCCGAACGATAAATCATCCAAGCGATCACCGCGACAGGCAGTGCCGGGACCAGAGGCATCAACACACGATAGTGTCTGATGCCGTATGCGGTGTAGCTGAACCAGAGAAGGAGTATCTCCAGACACGTAACAATTACTCGGTCAAAAAAAAACTCTCGCCAAACTCCAGGATAACCAAAATAATCCAAAAATGTGGCACCCGGAACCAAAACAATGGTTACCAGCGACAGTAGTCGGATGTTTCGCATACCCAGCCTTCTCGTCTCAACGGCGAGATCTGCGGGCAGTGTTGGCTGTGCGACCATGAGGCCATAATTTATACAATTACCATAATTAATCAACAACTTTTATTGATTCTACGTATTTCCTAGTTTTAATGCACCACCATGCATTCGCCCCTCAGGGGCCGATGCACTAAACGCTTTCAGGCACACCCAAAAACTATCACTATAAAACTTAGCGAGGGCATTCAGCCCTCGTCAGACAAAGGGCTGAATGCCCTTGTTACGATTTTTCGAATGCTCCCTTCAGTTACTCAAACCTTTGAGCGCCATCCATCGCATCCACAATCGCAACTCGGGCTATTTCATAGCCTCGACAAAAATTTCCGCATCTCCAGGTGATTTTGTAATCCGGAGATTCTTGTCCAATTCTGATTCCGCCACGATGGATTTCATTTCATCGACGTTGCGACAGATCAGCCGCCAGTCGAGGATATAGTCCATAAAGGCTCTGTCGGGGTTATTCGGTGCAAAATTTGAGGCCAAAATAGCGCCTCCAGGAACCGCAATCTCCTTAAATATGCTCAGCAGTCGTGCACACACCCGATCTGACAAATAGTCGAACAAACCGGCGCAATAAACCAGATCGAATGAATTCGCTTCAAGGAAATCGTCTCCGGAATTTCTGCGCCCGTTCATCAGCCTCAATCCGCTGGCCAGCATCTGCTGAACCGAAAACACACGAAGGTTAAAATCTATACCGTGACGCGCATCGGCCTTCGACCGGGTGAGTTCCTGCCTGGTGTAATTAAGCGTAACGTCGCTAAAATCTAACAAGGTGAACTCAATTTCAACATCACCTCCAATCGAGCGAAGTGCTCGTCTTACTTCGGGCGCAGCACCACAGCCCAAGCTCAATATTTTGATTTTCTTCTGGCTTGTTGAAGCTCTCGATACAACATCGAGAATTCTTTTTTCCAAAAATTCCACCCGGAATCTATAAGCTGCTGGGGCTCCCCTTCCGACCACGAAGGCGTTCAAGACTCTGGCGTAAACCGAGTCACCTTGGAATGGATTCCCAAGCATGAAATTCATCACTTCGAAATCCCCAGGGTAATTTAGGGGCTTGGTAAAACTGCGATGGACGAACGGTGCTGCCAACATCAGTGGATGAAGTCGGCTGCGCACATGTTCCGCATATAGCCCCACAAAATTTGCCGGAATGTCCGAAGCCTCTTTTTCAAATCTATCAAATGCCTCAGTAAGCAATGGCTCTACTTGAGAAAGTAGGCGCTCAAATTCATGACCTTCACCACCTGACAGATCACCACGCTGACGGCTCTCCAATGACACTTCGAGTCCTCCAAGCCAGTCACGCAGTTCGAAAAGAAGATTCTGTATTTCCGAAATGGCTTGCCGAAAGGCTGGTCTGACCCCCCCCATTTCACGCCAACGCCCGACAAACTCGCACGCATTCTCAGTGAAAATGTCTGCTCCGCTGGATAGTTTCTGTTGCTGGACCCATCCCTCGTTCAACTTAATTTCACAGATGACCGATGGCCCAGTGCTAATGACGTTACGCAGACTACCCAGCCCTTTGTAGGCGATCCTGCCGCCAATCCAAACTTCCATTCCTTCAAACGACACACCCGATTCAAGCAATAACGAGGGCGCATAAAGCTCGGCTTGAACCGAAGTGCTGTTTAGCCTGAGCACCTTAGCTTCAATTTTTTGACCGCTAACAAGGGTCGCACACAACCGATTTTCTGAGGTTATGGTAGGCAAACGGCTGCGCCACAAATCCACATTTGCAGACATTCTGCGCTGCAATGCGTATGGTATCTCTGCCAAGGGAGCTGCTTTGTGTCCGGAACCATCAACAAGTCTGGATACCATGTTCTTCAGGTCGATTGGCTCAAATGGCTTGAGCGCATATTCAACGGCTCCATGACGCATCGCCTCCTTGGCCACTTCAACATCCGCGTGCCCCGTCAGCATCACAATTGGCAGCTTGGGATAGATTTCACGAAGTCGCTTTATGCCTTCAATACCTGAAGCTGTCGGCATCGAGTAATCCATGATTACAAGTGATGGCGCGATCAGTTCTGCTTTCACAACCGCTTCCGCAACTGATTCAGCCGTATCGACTCGAAAATCCGCTGAGAGCACGCTTGTAAGTAGATCCCGCTGAATTTTTTCATCATCGACCACCAAGACCATTTCTTTGGCTTTTATAGGTTCAACCGATGCAGGTGGAATATATTTATGGGTTCGTTTCGCAGTCATAAGATGTGAATTTGGGAATGATTTCAAAAATAATAACGACATCTTGATGGTCTTGCAATCTTTTTTTTAAATAATTTACGACATTCTTATTGTAATGACTTGACGCTCTAACTTATTTTTAGTATTTATTAACAAATTGACTGGTTAAGACTTTTAAGTCGTGACGAGTTAATTTAAATCAGTTAATATAACTATTATGTTAAATACCTCTGCACTCCCACACTCCCGCATGAGATCATTGCTCATGCTTCCACTTGGTTTGCTCCTTATTGGCGCATTCAGCCTTGAAACAGGTCGCGCAGGCGCGGCCTACAGCAGCAAACAGCCGGTGCCGTCTCTTGATCAAGCGGTGAACTGGAAAGACAACACTCTCGATCCTGTCCTTGATCCTATCGTGTTTGAAGATGCGATCATTCGGAGTGAAATCCGTCCAGCCTTCGGCTTTCAGCACCTGTCCAAAGGCTTCTTCACTCAAGGTGGCGATCTCGAACTCTATGGCGTCCAACTTCGCTGGGCTGCCACCGAGCGCCTCGGATTCATGCTCACCAAAGGCGGCTACAATGTCATCAATCCCGGTGTCGGCCCTTCGCTCAAAGGCTGGGGCGATCTCAATGTCGGCATGAAATACGCCCTCATCGACGACAAGGCCCATCAGTTCATTCTCACGCCTGGCGTGTTGTTTGAAATCCCCAGCGGTGAAAGTGAAGTCCAGCAAGGCCGCGGTTCAGGCATCTTCAATGTCTTCGTCGCCGCAGAAAAGGGATTCGATAAATTCCACTTACTCGCCAACGTCGGCGTCTTCGCCCCGATCGACACCAATGCCAATAGCACGCAGTTGCACTATCACCTTCAGGCCGACTACCGCGCCTGTCAGTGGTTCCACCCCTACATCGCCGCGAATGGCTACACTGTCCTCTCTTCCGGCAGCAGTATTCCTTTGACCTCAGAAGGCTATGACCTCGTGAACTTTGGCAGCTCGGCGGCAGGACATTCCACTCAGCTCACGCTCGGCGGCGGTTTCCGCTCCCACCTAACGAAGAACCTCGACTTCGGTTTTGGCTATGAAAAAGCGGTGTCCAAGCCCACTGGTCTGCTGGATGATCGCTACACCTTCGACTTCGTGATTCACTTCTGATCACCAAGACAACAAATTACCGCGCAGCAGAGCCGGCCTCTGCTGCGCTTTTTTGTGTCATTGATCAAACTGATCAACCAATGCCGCAGTGATTCCATTATCTTAATGCTGCGCACTGTGCGATGTGCGCGAATGAACATTTCGGTTTCAGACCTAGCCAAGCTCCTCAAAGCGCGAATTCTCTCAGGCGGCTCTGATGCCACGATCACCGGATTCGCCTCGCTGAAAGAAGCGCGCACTGGCGATCTGAGTTTTTTCTCCGATTCCCGCTATCAGCAACGCCTCCAAGAAACACGCGCCTCTGCCGTCCTCGTGCCATTAGACTCCACGGCTCATCCCGCAAACGTCGCCTGTCTCGCCGTGGCTGATCCTTCGGCAGCATTTGAAATTGTCGTGGATACTTACGGATTTCACGCATCTCCATTTCAAGCTGGCATTCATGTGTCCGCTGTCGTGGGCAAATGTGTGAAAACAGATTTAAGCCGCATCTCTGTGGGCGCAAATGCCGTTATCGAAGATGGCACAGAGATCGGTGCCGATACAGAGATCGGCGCAGGCTGTTACATCGGACGCAACGTCCGCATCGGTCAGGGCGGCAAACTTTTTGCCAATGCCACCGTTCATGAAGGTTGTGTGCTGGGCAACAATGTGATTCTGCATTCCAGCGTGGTCATCGGTGCCGATGGATTCGGCTACGAGTTCAAGGACGGACGACATCGCAAGGTGCGGCAATCGGGCATTGTGCAAATTGATAACGACGTGGAGATCGGCGCGGGCAGTGCGGTGGATCGCGCGCGCTTTGGCCGCACATGGATTGGCGAAGGAACAAAGATCGACAACCTCGTCCAAATCGGTCACAACGTGGTGATCGGGAAACATTGCATCATCGTTGCGGGCACCGGCATCGCCGGCAGCGCGGTCATCGGCGACTACGTGGTCATCGCCGCGCAATCCGGTATCGCCGGGCATGTGTCGGTAGGCTCGCAATGCACACTGGGCGGACGCAGCGGCGTCACCAAGGATCTTCCCAACGGACCGATGACTTATCTCGGTTTCCCCGCAGTTCCCGCCAAGGAAGAAATGCAACGCGCAGCTGCAGCGCGGCGACTGCCGCAACTGATCGAACGTGTCAAAGCCCTCGAAAAACAATTGCAGAATCAAGGCTAATCCTATGACACGATATCGTTGCGACTGTGGCAATATTCTCTTCTTCGAGAACTTCCAATGCGTTAAATGCGGGCATCTGGTCGGATACGACCCTGAGCTTCAGACCATGGTGACCGTCAAACCAAACGGCCCGCTGATTCTTTGTGCCAACAATCTGGCTTACGGCGTCTGCAACTGGCTGGTAACAGTCGAAAGCGGCGAAAAAAAATGTCCGGCCTGTCGCTTCAACCGCACCATTCCTGATGTAAGTAATCAAAGAAACGTGATGCTTTGGGGACGGATCGAAGCAGCCAAGAGAAGACTCATCGCCTCGTTGCTGTCACTAAAAATTCCCCTTCAATCGAAGACACAGGATGCCAGCTTCGGCTTGGCCTTTGATTTTGTCAGCGTGTTCGCTGACCCCCAAGTTACCACGGGCCACTTCAATGGAGTGGTGACTCTGAACATTGAAGAGGCCGACGACACTTATCGCGAAATCAACCGTGCGAACCTCGGCGAAAGCAGCCGAACTCTTCTGGGGCATCTGCGCCACGAAATGGGTCATTACATCTGGCAGCGATGGATTGGCTGGCAAGCACCCGGCCCCTTGCTGGAAGCATCACGCTATAGCTTTGGCGACGAGCGCATGGACTACGGCGTAGCCCTGGAACGTTACTATCAACAAGGGGCCGCCTTCGGTTTTGAGACAAATTACATCAGCGCGTATGCATCATCTCATCCGTGGGAAGATTGGGCGGAGACATTTGCCCACTACCTGCAAATCAACGACGGACTGGAAACCTTCGAGAACTTTGGCTGTCTGCTCAGCAGTGTAAATTTCCAGCAATTACCGTCGCCCAATAACACCAGTCTTCTCCCGCCCATGCTGCCCCGTGATGCCGCAGAGGACAGCATTTTTGACATCTGGCTGCAACGATGGCTCGCCGTTTCTAGTATGCTCAATGAAGTCTCCGCCAGCCTTGGGCAGCCGCTGCTTTATCCGTTCACCATCTCAAACGTTGTGGCCGGAAAGTTGCGGCTCGTCCGCCATGTGTTGCGTTCAATCAACCAAGGCGTGCAGAATGCCTCGACATGAAGCATTCTCTAACTTGAAAGGCATCATGTGAGCCAGACTAACCCGTCGCATCGCATCGTTTTTCTCGGGGATTATCCTCCGCGACTCTGCGGAATTGCCACCTTCACGCACGATTTGTGTGAAGCGGTAGCCGTTGCTGCTCCAGATTCCAACTGCTTCGTCGCAGCGGTAAATGACCGGCTCGAAGGCTATAATTACCCGTTGCGAGTTAGGTTTCAAATTCTGGAGAAAGATCTGGATTCTTACCGGCGAGCGGCGGACTTCCTGAACTTCGACAACGCAGACGTGCTCTGTGTGCAGCACGAGTTCGGCATTTTCGGTGGCCCTTCAGGAAGTCACTTAATATCCTTGCTCAAGGAAGTGCGAATGCCCGTAGTCACGACGCTGCATACTGTGTTGCGTGAGCCGAATGACACGCAGCGAAAGGTAATGATGGAACTGGTGCGCCGCAGTGACCGCATGATCGTCATGGCGAACAAAGGCGCAGAAATCCTTTGTGAAACTTATGGTGTGCCAATGTCCAAGGTGGACGTCATTCCCCACGGAATTCCTGACGTGCCGCTGATTGACTCTAGCTTTTACAAGGCGCAGTTCGGTGTCGAAGGGCGCACCGTGTTACTAACCTTCGGACTTCTCGGACCGGGCAAAGGCATTGAATATGCCATTGAAGCACTGCCGGAAATCGTGAAAGCGCATCCGAACGTTGTGTATCTTGTGCTAGGTGCCACGCATCCCCATCTGGTGGCAAGAGAGGGAGAAAAATATCGCCTAAGTCTCGAACGACTAGCCGAGAGCCGCGGAGTGAAAGAGCATGTTATTTTCTACAATCAGTTCGTCTCGATTGAAGACCTCAAAGAGTTCATTGGAGCCACAGACATCTACGTCACACCCTATCTTAACGAAGCACAGATAACTTCCGGGACACTGGCCTATGTCTTTGGTGCTGGCAAGGCGGTCGTCTCCACACCCTACTGGCACGCGCAGGAACTGCTGGCAGACAACCGCGGCATACTCGTGCCATTCCGCGATCCGCAAGCCGTAGCAAAGGGTGTTTGCGAACTGCTCGACGACCCTTCCCAACTCGAACGCATGCGCCGCGATGCCCATCAGATGGGCCGTGAAATGATCTGGCCGGTGGTGGCCCAGCACTATCTCGAATCATTCCAACATGCGCGAGCCGATCGGAAGGCAAAGCCGCGCGCGGCTTTTGCGGGTTGGACTCTGGCGAGCCGGCCGTATGATCTGCCGCCGCTGCGTCTCGATCATATTCTGCGCATGAGCGATAGCACCGGCATCTATCAACACGCCATTTTTAATGTGCCTAATTTTCACGAAGGTTACTGCACAGATGATAACGCCCGCGCCTTCATCTTATGCAATCTTCTCGACGAGCTGGTTGGCCAGCCGCCATCCTATAACTTAGAAAGCCTGGCCACATCTTATCTCGCCTTTCTGGCCGCCGCCTACAATCATGAGGCCGGTCGCTTCCGTAATTTCATGAGCCTAAATCGCCAATGGCTGGAGGATTACGGCAGTGAAGACAGTCATGCGCGGGCCTTGTGGGCATTGGGAACCGGAGCGGGCCGTTCACGAAATGAGGGACATCGCCGGTTGTCAGCCCAACTCTTCGAGCGCGGACTTCCGAGCGTAGAGACGTTTACTTCTCCGCGAGCATGGACTTTCACCCTCTTGGGTATTCACGAATATCTGCGACGTCCGGCCAATGAACTTGGTGTGCTCGGTGTGCGTAAAATTTTAACTGGCAAACTTATCGCTCTTTGGAAGTCGTGCGCGACTGAAGACTGGCCATGGTTCGAGTCCAAGGCCACTTACGATAACGCCCGGCTTTGTCAGGCTCTCCTGCTCAGTGGTCAGTGGATACCAGACGCCGAGGCATTGGAAATCGGCCTTCAGTCGCTCCGTTGGCTGGCTTCATTGCAGAAGAGTCAGGCCGGTCACTTCCGTCCCATCGGAAGCAATGGCTTCTATGAACGTGGTGGCGCGCGCGCCGATTTCGACCAGCAACCCGTGGAAGCGCAAGCGATGGTCTCCGCGTGCCTCGAAGCGTTCCGTGCCACAAGAGACATCACATGGTCGCGCGAAGCCCAGCGTGCCTTCGAGTGGTTCCTAGGCCGGAACGATTTGAATATGCCGCTTTATGACTCGACCACAGGTGGATGCAGTGACGGACTGCATCACGACCGAGTCAGTGAGAATCAAGGTGCTGAATCGTCGCTCGCCTTCCATTTGTCGCTTGCAGAAATGAATTACGCTGAACATCTCGCCACTCATACTGCCGTCCCTACGATCTAAAACCAGAATCAAAAACTTAAGTCTTGCCCGATTAATATGCACAACATCAAAATCCATCACACAGGCATCTACTTCCGCCCCAACAGCTCCCGGGTTCTAATCCGTCCATTCGTCCCTGCCGATTCCAATCGCATCGTCCACATAATAGGGCGCGCACTCTCGCTGAGCGAAACCGAAACCGATGAGCAAGTTGCCGCTGCCTGCGAAGATTTTTGTGCCCGGCATGTGGACATCAAGAGCATCTGGCTGCGACACTTCGAGACCGTCAAGGCTCATGTCTTCAGCAGTAGGCCGCTTTCCGAATCTCGCAAGCATTACATCGGAGCGCTGTTCTCCGGTGAATACGCCCTTGAATCTGCCGCCCTGTTCAATCCTTCCATCGTCGCACATCCCGATCAATCGGGACTGTCCAAGGGTGAGTTGCGTTTCATTATGAGTCTGCGTGCCACGGGAGAAGGCCACATCTCGTCCATCGAATTCCGCTCCGGCGTGATCCACAAAGACAATTCGTTCATCATGGATGACATCTCCCCTTACGTCGTCGTCCCGGATGTCGATTTGAATCCGACTTATCGCAAAACTTCCTTCGTCAACAAAGTCGCTGAAATGGGGCTGGATCATGAGTGGTGCCGCCAGATCATGGATGCGCTGGGCAGCACCTTTACCCGTGCTGAACTCGATCAGGCTATTCAGCGCGCCTCGCATGGGATGCGGCCCTTGAACCGTGAATTGCAACGCATTGTTGACCTTCTGCGCTGGTTATCGGAATCCAATTACCAGATCGAGTTTCCCGCCCGGCTCAGCATGTCGGAGCGCATCATTTTCCCCGTCTCATCCAATGAGAGCAATGGCATCGAGGACGCCCGCTTTGTCCGCTTTGCCGATGATGAGGGCACCGTCACTTATTACGCCACTTACACGGCTTATAACGGGCGCTCCATCCTGCCCCAGCTCATCGAGACCACCGACTTCTTGCACTTCCGCATGTTGACATTGAACGGTCTGGCCGTGCAAAACAAGGGCATGGCCATGTTCCCGCGACTCATCAACGGTCATTACTATATGATCTCACGTCAGGATGACGAGAATCTCTTCATCATGTCATCAGAAAATCCACATTACTGGAGCGACCCGCGCGTAATCCAGCGGCCCGGACATCCGTGGGAATGCGTCAAGATCGGCAACTGCGGATCGCCGATTGAAACCAAGGCCGGCTGGCTCGTCATCACTCATGGCGTAGGTCCCATGCGGAAGTATTGCATCGGTGCCATGCTGCTCGACTTGGAAGACCCCTCCAAGGTCATCGGTCATCTCGCTGAACCGCTCCTGAAACCTGAAGGCAATGAGCGCGAAGGCTATGTCCCAAATGTGGTGTATTCGTGCGGTGCCATGATTCATCAGGGGCGCCTGATACTTCCCTATGGCCTGAGCGACTCCGCTGCGACCATCGTCACGTTGGATTTGGATGAAGTCTTGACTGCGCTGAAGGCTTGTTGAAGCATTTCCGCCAGTTTTGTTTCTCACAGCCCACCACTTGGTTCTCCCTAAACGCTTGCCCTTAATCATCTGAATGATACTCCGGCTCAAAAAGTGGGAAGCGATTATTTCAATCATTGCTCCCGCAAAATTCGCGGCACTTTCTTATTCCAATATCTACTTTAGCAAACTGGTGCGCACTGCAGGTTTCGAACCTGCGACCCCTGCCGTGTGAAGGCAATGCTCTACCACTGAGCTAAGCGCGCCCGGATTCTGACGGGAGGACTATCTAGCGCAGCACGCAAGGTTTGCCAGCAAAAAGTAAAGGCCGGCGGCGAGTCATCGCGCACCGGCCTCCGATTGATCACCGTCACCGGGACGGTATCAGGCTATTTGTTGCACTTCTTGCACACTTCGTTTTTGGCTTCCGCCTCGACGCAGCAGGGGTGTTTGCATTTTTCACCCTTCTTCTCCGCCTTGGCGCAGCATGATCCTTCGGTATATTTTTTCTTCTCTTCAGCGCCGAATGCGGCCATTGAGGAGATGATCGAGACGACAGCGAACACACTGAGTAGTTTCTTCATATTTGTTATTCGGTTTGTTGGTTTCTGTCCGACAACCAGAAACCATCAAAGCATTTGCCCTGACCGTCATTGATTGCGGAACAGACAAATCATAACAGGGAAGACGCCTTGATGTCTATGTTCTCTTGCAAAAATATTTTACCCCCGGCTGCATCCACAGGGAATTGAGAAACGCACCATCACTTCGCTCCCCTTCTCTGAGTAGCCCCGGAGAACCACGCTTCATCTTTTTCAGGCACCTTGAGCTCCGTGCACAGCTTTTGCAATTCGACCTT
The DNA here is from genome assembly GCA_043757085.1 of Verrucomicrobiota bacterium. Classification (GTDB taxonomy): domain Bacteria; phylum Verrucomicrobiota; class Verrucomicrobiia; order Verrucomicrobiales; family Verrucomicrobiaceae; genus VFKE01. The sequence continues at coordinate 865 of JAYVQB010000249.1, read as the reverse complement.
CAACTCTTCAGTGATCTTGGCGTATTTGGGGTCGCCGAAGTAGCTTTTTAACTCCTACTGGTCTTTTTTGCGGTCATACAACTCCCAATAATCGACATCCGGTCCATAGAAATGCACCAGCTTGTATCCTGCCTAGCTGATTGACTCAAGTTACTACTAGTGCAGTGTAACTTTGATATTGGCCACATGAGTGGGCGGTTTCTCGGTGCGCGCAGGGCTCTCAGGCGTGGCCAATTCGTGAGTTACGTTGCACTATTGCCATCTCCGCCTTGAACCCACGCCATGCCACTGCATGGTGCGCCATGCCTGCTTCAATGCCAGCCGCACCACCGCGCGTTCTCGTCGCGGATGAGAACCTTTCCAACCGCCGCCTCATCCGCGAGGCGCTCACGGCTTTCCGTCACTGCGAGGTGGATGATGCCGCCTCTGCGGAACACGCTTACGAACGCGCGATTCAACGCAAATACGCCCTGTTCATTTTTGCCATCAACCTGCCGGACATGAGCGGGGCGATGCTGGATCGTTTGCTGGCCCGCGTGTATCCGCGGCTTCATGCGGGATCATTGACCGCACCGGCGATCATCTATCTGACGCGCCCGGAGGAATCCGCTGCGTTCCATGAAATCCAACGCGATGCCCGGGTGCGCGGCTCTGTGCCATTGCCACTGAATCTGGATGCCTTGCTCAATGCAGCTGGCACGGTGTTGCCAGCCAAATCATCCTAGACTCAAGCTTTGAAACCCATTGTAAAAATCTGCGGAGTCACTCAATTGGATCAAGCCCGGCAAATCATCGCGCTGGGCGCGGATGTGATCGGCATCAATTTCTGGCCGCAGTCGAAGCGTTATCTGCCGCCGGAAAAAGC
>JAYVQB010000248.1:0-7169 GCA_043757085.1 Verrucomicrobiota bacterium | reverse complement strand
ACGCCGCCGATCTCGCACTCCGCTTGCTCGCCCTCCGCATGTGCGACCCCGCCGTCGGCTCGGGAGCATTCCCGCTCGGCTTCCTGCATGAGCTGTTGAATCTTCTCCGATTGTGTGAGGCCCGCAGCCGTGGTCAAGACCCGGCAGAAGGTGACCGCGTCTGGCTCTATGAAACCAAGAAAAAAATCATCGAGCAAGTCATCTACGGCGTCGATCTCCAGCCCCAGGCCATCGAGCTGTGCAAGCTCCGCCTCTGGCTCTCCCTCATGGTGGATCACGAATTGAAAGCTGATCCCTTCCGGTGCAGCCAGACCGCGTTTCAGAAAGCTCTGCGCCAGCTCGAACCACTGCCGAACCTCGATTACAAAATCCGTCCGGCTAATTCACTTCTCGATCTCATTCACGGCCAACGCCTGCAGTTTGATGCGCGCCAGCTTGGGCACGAGGCGCTGGCCTCGCTCACCCAGCTTACGGAGGCGAAGCACGCCTTCTTCGCCGCCCGTCTCTTGAAGGACAAACGCCGGCTTCGGCTCACCATCTACGAAGCCTACTCCGCACTCGCGGAAATCGCCCTGCGCATGGAGCGGAACGCCATCGGCCTCGGCCTCGGCGACTCGGATGCCGAGAACGCCCGCATCGCCGCACTCGATCATGCGATGAAGGAGATGGGCTGGGTCTCCACCCAGGTCAAAGCCGCACGAAAAGAAAAGGCCAGCATGCAGGATCAGATCATGGAAGCCATCCGACGCCGACTGGATGATGCGGAAAAGCCCACCTTCGTCTGGAAGCTGGACTTCGCCGAAGTCTTCTTCGAACCGGGCGATGTCGCGGCGTCAGAACTTGGTGAACTGCCCCTCGCGCGGGATGGTGAAATAAGCTTCACCCGGCGCAACGTCCGCCTGCGCGGCTTCGATCTTCAGCTCGGAAATCCGCCCTACATCCGCATCCAGACCCTGAAGAAGACCGACCCGGAACTGGCTGATTACTTCAAGCGCCGCTTCCATTCCGCCTCGAAGGGCAACTACGATCTCTACGTCTGCTTCGTCGAGCGCGGCATGGAACTGCTTCACGCTCACGGACAACTCGCCTACATCCTGCCGCACAAGTTTTTCAATGCCCAATATGGTCAGCCATTGCGACAGCTCATCTCCAAGGGCAAACAGCTCCGACACGTCGTCCACTTCGGCGATCAGCAAATATTCCCCGGAGCCACCAACTACGTCTGCCTCCTCTTCCTCGCCAAAGCGGGCACGAAAGCCTGTCGCTTCGTCAAAGCCGATGATTTGAAGCACTGGCAGCGCGCTTTCAAAGGTTCGGAAGGTGAGTTTTCAGCAGAGAAGATTGGCGAGGCGGAGTGGAATTTTGGGGTGGGTGCAGAATCAAACGTGATGCCTAAGTTGGGTTCACATCGCCGCTTGAAAGATATCGCAGCAAAAATTGCTCAAGGTATTCGCACGAGCGCAAACCCGATCTATGTGCTGAATCAAAAGGGATGCATTTCCGGATTGATTTCTGCTCAGTCTTTCAGTTTGGGAAAGACCGTCGAAGTTGAGAGTGATGCAGTTGCCCCCTTTCTTGGAGGACGCGAGATCAAGGCTTATCGAATCTCGGACAGTGGCCAAGTGGTAATCATTCCTTATCGTCACAAACAGGGTAAAACAAGCCTGATTGAACTGGGGGAATACCAAGAGCGTCTTCCAAAAGCCTACGCATATCTGCAAGCCAATAAGAAGGAATTAGAGGCGAGAGAACATGGCAAGATGCGAGGAAGCCGATGGCATGCCTACGTGTATCCAAAGAACATTGACGTAATGCAGTCGCCCAAGTTGTTGGTCCCTGACATCGCGGATCGTGCAGCGTTCGCCTTTGATGAATCAGGTCATTATGCTTTTACCAGCGGATATGGAATCACGCTGAAAGACCCGAAAACGCAATGTTATCAATTTGTGCTGGGCGTCTTGAACAGTCGCCCGTGTGACTATTACTGGAAGAAGGTGAGCACTCCGCTTCGCGGTGGCTTCTACCGCTACTTTACTCAATTCATCGAACAGCTCCCCATCCCCGAAGCCACGCCTGCGCAGGAAGCGGAGATCGTGCGTCTCGTGGACTGGCTGTTGTGGTTGCATCAGCAGGAAAGCGTCCGCAGTGCCGAGGGAGGCGATCCCCGCGATCCGCTGATCGCCGCCTATCTGGAGCAGTGGGTCAATGGCCTGGTGTATGAACTATTCTTCCCCGCCGAGCTGCACTCTGCTAAAATTCACTTTTTTGATCTGACTGCAAAGCATCGGCTGCCTGACGTGGCGGACTTGGAAGAGCAAAAACGCCTTCCCTCCATCCGTGGCACTTTTGAAAAACTGCATGAAGTGAATCACCCGGTCCGAGTCGCCCTCTTTTCCATCGGCAGCATCCCCGAAGTCCGCATCATCGAAGGCACCCATTGATCCCCAGCACAGAACCATGAGTCACGAAATCACCCCCTTCGTGCACATCCGCCGCACCAACCCTGCTGGCAATGAATTCTGGTCCAGCCGCGACTTCGCCCGCGTGCTCGGCTACAACGACTACCGCAATTTTGAAGCCGTCGTGCAGAAAGCCCGCACAGCCTGTTTCAATAGTGGTCAGCGAGTGGAGGATCATTTCGTTGACGTCACCGATATGATCGAAATCGGGAAGGGAGGCCAGCGGGCCGTGAAGACCGTGATGATGTCACGCTATGCCTACTACCTCTTGATCCAGAACGCCGACCCTGCGAAAGAAATCGTGGCCCAAGGCCAGACCTACTTTGCCGTCCAGACGCGCCGGCAGGAGTTGAGCGATGATGAGATTGAGAACCAACGCCGTCTCGCCATCCGCTCCGAGTTGCGAATGCACAACATGAACGCCTTGGATTTTGGACTGCGGCAGCCCTGCTGCCGCTATCGCACCGTAGCCTGCTGCGGTGTGATCACTGACCAAAATTTATGGAGTCATTCATTCTTCCACGCGCGGCAAGCCACGCTGCATAAAGCGGCAGCAAGGCTGCCGCAGTCCAAGTTATCGCAATTTGCCACGCTGACAGAATACAGCGTCCATTCGCCATTGGACTTTTCACCGTCATTGGTCATCATTCGTTTTCGCAATGTCACCCACATATAACGTCCACGTCAATCTCGCCGAGCGATCCTATGACATACTCATCGGGCAAGATTTGCTAGCCTCCACGGGCAAGCTCGCCGCCGAACTTCTCAAGCGCAAACGCTGTGCCGTGGTCACAGACAGCAACGTCGGCCCGCTCTATGCCCAACAAGTTCTCGACAGCCTCAAGCAATCCGGCATTGAAGCCACACTGATCACTGTCCCCGCTGGCGAGACCAGCAAAAGCATGTCTGCCGTGGAAGGAATCTGCCGTGAAATGCTGCGCGCCGGATTGGATCGCAAGGCCTTCCTCATCGCGCTCGGCGGAGGCGTCATCGGCGACCTCGCTGGCTTCGCTGCCTCCATTTTTCTACGTGGCATCCCGTTCATCCAAGCGCCCACCACCTTGCTCTCGCAAGTGGACAGCAGCGTCGGCGGCAAGACCGGGGTCAACACTCCTGAGGGCAAGAATCTCCTCGGAACCTTCGCCCAACCCGCGCTAGTGCTGGCCGATCTCGACACCCTCGAGACCTTGCCTCAAAGGGTCTATCACGAAGGCTTCGCCGAAATCATCAAGCACGCCGCCATCCGCGATGCCTCGATGTTCGAAGCCATCACCGCCGTCGCTGACGGCCAGGGCAGCCTCACCGATCTCGTGAAACGCAACGTCGAAATCAAAGCCCGCATCGTGGAGCAAGACGAACACGAAACCACCGGCGAACGCGCCCTACTCAACTTCGGTCACACCATCGGCCACGCCATCGAAGCCAGCGCCGGTTACGGTGAACTTTTCCACGGCGAAGCCATTTCGCTGGGCATGGTCGCCGCCGCGCGCCTCTCATCAGACCTCGCCGGACTCCCGCCCGCAGCCGTGTCGCAGCTGACCGATCTCTTCAAACGCTTCGAACTACCCACGCAGCTCCCAGAAAAGATCAGCACCGAGGTCATTCTCGACCACATGAAGCACGATAAGAAATTCAGCGAAGGCAAAATCCGCTTCGTCCTCCTGCGCAAGCTCGGTGACGCCTTCGTCAGCCCCGACGTGACCACCGATCAGATCACGAATGCCATCAAGGGATTGAGATTCTAATTCCGTATAATTCTATCCAAGCTTCATGACCCGCACCGAAGCCTACCTCGCGCTCAATCTGCTTCCGAAGATCGGCCCGGTGCGCGTGCGTCGCCTTCTCGAAGTCTTTGAGACCCCGGAGCGAATCCTGACCGCAAAAGCCCGCGATCTTTCTAAGGTCAATGGCTTCGGCGAAGACCTCGCCAGCACCATCGCTACCTGGGAAACCACCATCGACCTCAGCCGCGAGCTGCGCCGCATCACGGAAGAAAATCTCACGGTGCTCACCCAAGAGGACGCGCTGTATCCCAAGCTCTTGAAGCAAATTCACGATCCGCCGATTGTTCTCTATGTGCGCGGACAACTCACAGAACGCGACCAGCACGGCATCGCCATCGTCGGCTCTCGTCATGCCACGCATTATGGATTGAGCGTGTCGAAGAAGCTCGCCTTTCAAATCGCCTATGCCGGATACACCGTCATCAGCGGACTCGCGCGAGGTATCGACACCGCCGCGCATGAAGGCGCGCTCGCGGGCAAAGGGCGCACCGTTGCCGTCATTGGTTCGGGACTCGGCCAACTGTATCCGCCAGAAAACAAAGCGCTCGCAGAGAAAATCGCGGAGAACGGCGCGGTTGTCAGCGAGTTCCCGGTGGATATGCCCCCGGATCGACAAACCTTCCCCATGCGCAACCGCATCGTCAGCGGCTGGAGTTGTGGCGTCATCGTGACCGAAGCCCCCGGACGCAGTGGCGCGCTCATCACCGCGCAGCAAGCCGCCGATCAGGGACGCTCGGTCTATGCTGTGCCGGGAAACATTGACCGCCCATCATCGCAGGGCTGTAATCGCCTCATCCAACAAGGCGCAAAACTCATTCTCGATGGCGCGGATGTGCTGGATGATTTGACATCGCTCTTCCCCACTCAGCCGCTGGCACCGGACATACAGGAAGCAAAACCGAACGCGGCTCTCAGCGACGATGAGCAATCTGTCTATTCCGCGATTGGCACCGAGGAAACACATGTGAATGAAATCACCGCCTCCTCCGGCCTGCCTTCATCCATCGTGAACGCCACCCTGATGCGACTGGAGATGAAGCGCGTGGTCAAGCCGCTGCCGGGCAAGTTTTATGTGCGCTTGATCTGACTCAAGTGCGACACGGTAGAACGAGTTTGAAAGTCGTTAAACGTTCGACGATTTTAAAAATCGTCCTACTGGTGCCGAATCATCAAACCGCCAGCGCGTTTTTCATGCGCTCGATGATAACGTCAGTCGGCTCCAATCCGCAAGAAACTCGGAGTAACATCCGATCCACGCCGCAGCTCTCCGCCCAATCCAATTCATCATAGTGCGCCAGCAGCGTGTAAGGACAGACCAACGTGAAATTCGTTCCTAGACTCGGCCCTTTGCAGAACTGCATGGCGTCATAAACAGCGGGCGTTTTTGTTTTGTCCTTCAAGACAAACGAGAGCAAGCAACCGTGGCCGCCGTCTTCACGCCGCAAGTGATCATAGATGCCGCTCTTATCCTCAATGGAATGAAACACTTTCTCTACCGCCGGATGCGCCGAGAGGTATTCATACAACGCAATGCTGTTGAGGCTCATGACCTTCACGCGTTGGACGAAATCACGAGAGTTCTGCTCCAGCGCCACCGCATCACCGCACCAGAGATCGTTATCGTGATGCACTTGCAGGAAGGCCGCGAACTCATCGTGATAAGGCGAGTCGCTGTTGATGATGACGCTCCCGGCCAACACATCACCCACGCCTGAGAAGGCTTTGGTTAGACTCGTCGTCACCAGATCGGCCAGAAGAAACGCATCCACATTCACGCAAGTCGCCACGGTGTCGTCCACGATGAGCGGCACGTCTTTCTCATGCAGGAACAGCATCTCGGTCACGCGGCGCAGATCAACGCATTTCATCAGCGGATTGCTCGGCAGCTCGGCAAAAATCCCCGCGAGCGGCTCCGACTTGACGATCGAATCTAGCTTTGCGAAATCACTGTCGTCGTTGAAAGGCAGGAAGTGCGCGCCTGAACCGAAATGCTCTTGCAGCTTCAAGACATCCACATAAGGAAAATCCAATTGCACAGTTTTGCGACCCGGAAAAAGGGCGGTCAGCATCCGGTGAACCGCAAAGTTCGCAGCCATGCCGGATGGAAAAAGAAAAACGTCTTCGGCCCTTTGCCCTGTGATGTTGGCAAGACGTTCTTTAATAGTGCGTAGCGCCAATGCGCCTTCAGATTCGGATACAACACTAGCCGCATTCCCTAGGGCCGCCTCCGACTGACGGCTGCTCACAATCTCGCCACAGAAGCGCCAATAGCGTCGTGCAATGTCATAAGCAGCCGCTGGGAAAATGGCAACTCCGAGTGATCCCGCACCAAAAGTGTCCACGCGCACAGAACTGCCTCCATGACGCTGCACAAACTCCGCGCAGCGTTCTGCATGGATGCGCCTGGGAAATACCAAAGCGCGCTCGCCAGCTTTAGCGCATTCCTTTTCTGCTGCCGCATTCAACGAGGCGATGGCGGACGGCACAAAGAAGCGCGGATAGCCACTCTGAAATTTGGAGACCACATCCGGGTCTTTCTCCTCATAGCCAATCACATGCTTCCACAGAGGAAGGCACACCGAAACACCGTAAGGAGACGGCGGAATCGGCCAGCCGAGGTCTTCGGCATGGCACATGGGATTGGTCAGAAGATCGCGCATGATTCTATTTTATTAACTAGCACCCGTAGCAGCCGACGTCAGGAGGCTCTATTCTGATTTTGGAAACCGCGGACACTGACACGCTTTAGACAGAAGAGCCAGCAGCCCTCCTCACGTCGGCTGCTACGAACTGCATGTTACCTTGTGAATCAGATCAGCCCCAACTCCTTCACGGCATCGCGTTCTTCCTTCAACTCGTTGACGGTCGCGTTGATGCGGCCTTGGCTGAATTCATTGACGGGCAATCCCTGAACGATTTCCCATTT
>JAYVQB010000247.1:0-1880 GCA_043757085.1 Verrucomicrobiota bacterium | reverse complement strand
CGCCGGTGACGATGAGCTTGGCGATCATTGAGTCATAATACGGCGGGACGGTGTAGCCGGAATAGACGTGGGTGTCCACGCGCACACCGCGACCGCCGGGCGCATACCAGTGGGTGATTTTGCCGGGGCTGGGCGTGAAGTTGCGCGAGGGATCCTCGGCGTTGATGCGGCACTCGATGGCGTGGCCGCGCGGCGTGTATTTCAAGACGTGCTCGCTGATGGGCAGTCCGGCGGCGATGCGAATCTGCTCCTTGATGAGGTCACAACTATAAACTTCTTCCGTGATCGGATGCTCCACTTGGATGCGGGTATTCATCTCCATGAAATAAAAATTCTTGCAGTCGTTGTCCACGAGAAACTCGATGGTGCCGGCGTTTTCGTATTTGATAGCCTTGCAGAGGGCGACTGCGGCATCGCCCATGCGCTTACGCATTTTGTCGGTGATTTTCGGCGAGGGACATTCCTCGATGATCTTCTGGTTGCGACGCTGCATGGAGCAGTCGCGTTCGCCGAGGTGGACGACGCGGCCCTTGCTGTCGGCAATGATCTGGAACTCGATGTGATGCGGACGCTCGACGAGCTTTTCCATGTAAACGCTTCCGTCACCGAAGCACTTGAGCGCTTCCATGCTGGCCTGCTGGAAACTGGAGCGCAGCGTGGCTTCATTATGCACGGGCCTCATGCCGCGACCGCCACCGCCGGCGGTGGCTTTGATCATCACGGGATAGCCGAGCTTTCGCGCGATGGTGAAAGCTTCCTCTTCGGTCTCAATAATGCCGTCAGAGCCGGGCGTGATGGGCATGCCGTTTTTCTTGGCCGTGGCGCGCGCGGTGTTCTTGTCGCCCATCATGGCGATGAGTTCTGCGCTGGGGCCGATGAACTTGATTTTGCATTCGCGGCATATTTCCGCGAACTCGGCCTTCTCACTGAGAAAGCCGTAGCCGGGATGGATGGCATCGACATTGGCAATCTCTGCCGCCGCGATAATACGCGGAATTTTTAAATAGCTCTCCGTGCTGGGGCCAGGCCCGATGCAAATGGCTTCATCCGCGAGATGGACGTGCATGGAGTCCACATCGGCCTCTGAATAAACTGCGACGGTTTTGACATCGAGTTCCTTGCAGGCGCGAATGACGCGCAAAGCGATTTCACCGCGATTGGCAACGAGGACTTTTCTAAACATGGGAAGAAGTGAAAAGGATTAAGTGAAAAATTAAAAGGGATGTGGGTCTGTTATTGGCGAAAAATGATGCGGGCAGGAAGTCCCCTTTTTACTTTTCACGCACCCCTTTTTACTTCAGTTCAAAAAGCGGCTGTCCGTATTGCACGGGCTTGCCTTCCTCCACGAGGATGCGGACAATGGTGCCACGGGCTTCGGCCTTGATTTCGTTCATCACCTTCATAGCCTCGATGATGCAAACCACGGTATTCTCATCCACGGAATCACCCGCGCTGACGAAGGGCTTTTCACTGGGTGCAGACGAGGAGTAGAAAGTGCCGACCATGGGGGAATTGATCGTCGGGCCTTTGGCTTCTGCCGCTACAGGGGCCGCTTGAGCGGCTGGCTGCGGTGCGGCGGCAGGAACTGGAGCAGCGGCCATTGCCAATGGAGCGGCGGCTTGCATGGGCAAACTGGCCAGGAGTTCCTTGGCCGCTTCCACGTCCGATCCACGGCGCAGTTTGATTTTGAACGAGCCAAGCTCCAAGTCGAACCGGGAGAGGTCGTTCTGGGCCATCAAATCCACAATCTGCCTGATCTCTTGCATATCCAGAGCAGGTTCCTTCGGGGCGGGTGAGTTGGTTTCTTCCATAATTTCTTTATGACTGGAAACGAAAACGGCCTCCTGTGCAAGAAAGAAGTGCGCTCAGGCAATTCCCAG
>JAYVQB010000246.1:0-7236 GCA_043757085.1 Verrucomicrobiota bacterium | reverse complement strand
GCGATGCGAGCGCCGGATTGTGCATCTGGGGCGAACGCGAATGCGCAATGGGATCGCCGATCACCGCGAGTCGCGCCGGAGGATGAAGTGTGGGCGCGATGTCCTGCCAATGACGGAGATCATCGAGCGTGTAAAAATTTTGTGCGCTCATGCCTGCGTGAGAATCTGGCCCACCCGGTTCACGCGGGCGATCACTTTTTCCTTTCCAAGAATGCCCATCATCACTTTCACATCCGGCCCGCGAGTCTGGCCGCTGAGAGAGAATCGCAACAAGGGCATCAGCGCGCCCGGCTTGACCTTCTGCGCGGCGGCGACGCCATTGATCGCTTCCGTGATGCCCACTTCATTCCAATCGGCGCAGGAAGACAAGGCTTCACTGAGCGAGGTAAGTAGCGCGGGATTTTGCGTGTTGGCTTTGAGCTTGGTCATGGCTTCGTCTTCGATGAGAAAATCATCGCGGAAGAAAAAATGCACCCAGCCCGGGAACTCGCTTGCGAGACTGATCTTCTCTTTCACGCTCTCCAAGGCTCGCGCGGCATACGCGACATCATCAACGCGCAGTCCGGCTTTTTCCAGCCACGGACGCGCATGATTCACCAACGCAGCGTCAGAGAGAGCGCGCAGATGTTGCTGGTTGAACCAAGTGCATTTTACCATGTCGAACCTGGCGTTGCTGTGATGCACATCGCTGATGTCGAAGGCACGAACAGCATCTTCGGCAGAGAATTTCTCGCCCTCGAGTTTCGGCGTCCAGCCGAGGAGACAGAGGTAATTAAAAACTGCCTGTGGCAGGAAACCGGCCTCGATGTAGCTCTCAATGCTCGCGCCTTCATCGCGCTTGCTCATCTTCGAGCCGCTGGGATTCAGCAACAGAGGAATGTGGCCGAAGCGCGGCGGCTCGCTGCCGAGCGCACGATAGAGATCAATGTGCTTCCAAGTGTTTGGCAAATGATCCTCTCCGCGCAGCACATGGGTGATGCGCATCTCGATGTCGTCCACCACATTGACAAAATGAAAAATGTAACTGCCATCGGGCCGGCGGATCGTCATGTCCGGTTCCTCGGTCGCCGCGAACTGGACATCGCCGCAGACCAGATCAGGCACAGTGATCGGCACCCGGCTGAACTTGAAGCGGATCGCGCCGTTGTCTTCATAGAGGCGACCGGCGGCTTCGAGTTTCGCCAGATGGGAATCATAAATGCTTTTGCGCTGACTTTGGAAATAAGGCCCGCATTCACCGCCCACTTCGGGGCCTTCATCCCAGTCGAGACCGAGCCATTTCATGCCGTCAAAGATCGCCCGCCGCGCCTCATCGGTGTTGCGCGCCTCGTCCGTGTCCTCAATACGCAGAATGAATTTCCCGCCGTGATGTCGGGCGAACAGCCAGTTATAGAGAGCCGTGCGTGCGCCTCCGACATGAAGATAACCGGTGGGCGAGGGGGCGAAACGGACGCGGACGGGGGATGACATGAATGGATGTTGCGCAGACCTGGGCAAATCACAAATTCCAATTCACAAAAGACAGAATGCATTACCGGCGTCGTTTGTTATTTGTGATTTGCCGCTTTGCTTTGTATCCTGTCACTCCATGAAAAAGAAAGTGCTCTATGTTCTCGGTGTGATCGTCGTTCTGGCTCTCGGGGGCGTCTTCGGCGGACAGGCCTGGCTGAAATCGCGTTTCGAAAAGGAGGCGCTCATCACCCAGATCGAGCAGCATCTGAACTGCCGTGTCCAGATCGACGGCTCCAGCGCCAGCATTTTGAGTTCGCCCGCCAAAGTGGAACTACGGGGCATCAAGTTCGCACCGCGTGACGAAGAAGTGGAGAAGCCGCCGAGGCAGCGCGTGAAACTGGATGAAAATCTCGTTGCCGTCTCCGCTGCGCGCGCGGTGCTGACCGTGGAATTGTCCGACCTGCTCAACGGGAAGGTGAACATCAAACAATTGAAGTTTGAGGATGTCCAGGTGCGCGGCGGCATTGACAGGGAGGGGCGCAATTCATTGCAACCGATGTTTGTCTCGCCACGCAAAGTGAAGAAAAATGACAGTGACCCCGTGAAGCCTACGGAACCCGAGACTTCTGATCCAGTGACCGTAAAAGTTCCTCACGAAAAGAAAGATCCTGTTGCAAAAAATGAAGAGGAAGAACGTCCTTTCCATGCCGGGGATCTGCCGCTCTCCGTGTTGGTTGCACTGGCCGGAGTCTCAAATGCCCAGATGGACATCACCGATGAGATGCACGGCACCAGGATGATGATCGATAATATCCGGTTTGAGCTGAAAGACATGGACGTGAATCCCGCTGATCTTGCAAAGCACAACCGCTGCCTGATTGAATACTCAGGACAAATTCTCCTGAAGAAAACGGGGGTCGCCATGCCTCTCATGGATTTCGCATTCAGTGGCGACGGAACATTGAAGCCCTTCGATGTGCAAAGCGGAGAATGGAATCCCGACGTCTGGCTAAGGGCGAAATTGCAGAAAGGCGCAGTTCTCGGCGGCACGCCCCTGAAGGAACAGATGCGAGAGAATGACGCCAAGAAGTTGAAAGACTACGGCCTTGATCTGGGAGACATCGCGCTTGGCGGCGTGCTGGGCGAGGATGCAGACACGGAAATTCACCGGGTGCGCGACAAGCTCATTGTGAAGAAAGACATGCGACTGGTTTTTCCGCAATATGAAATCACTCTCGCCGATGGAAGCTGGTTCAATGGCCACGAAGACGCGCACCGCGCCAACGGGATGCTGCTGGTGAATGCGGATGTGTCCGCAAATATTCTCAGCCAGTCGCAGAAAGCCCTGGCCGTGAAATATGGCGACACGATCGCGAGCCTGGCCATGAGCCTGCTCAATACCGCGCTGTTAGATGATAAAAAACGTCTGGTCCTAAAATTCAAATCGCGCGGGAAACTCTCCCAGCCCGAAGTGAGCTTGGACAACGTGCTCAATGACATCAAGGATTTGCTCAAGGAGACCGGGGCCGGGTTGCTCAACGACCTGCTCAAGTGAGACGGCCGCTTACTCCGGCCTCAGCGTAATCCTGTTCACGAAGATTTTTTTCTCAATGAACTCCGGCGCCTTCTCGCCTTCCGGTTTCCAATTGAACACGCGGATCGATGGCTTCTTCTCGTTGCCAGTGATGACAATGGCATTGACCTCGAAATGGCGTGCGCTGCCCTCGGCTACCGGTGTGGGTTTGATCTCCAGCGTCAGCGCATTCTCTCCATCCTTCAATCCGCCGATGATGAGATGCTGCTCTGCGGCATCGCGCACCACTGGCATGGCAAAACCGTTGACCGTCGCGCTGGTGGCATAGCCCAGCGAGGTGATCTGCAAGGCCGCCATGTAATCTGGCGCCGGACAGGCCTTCGGAGTCGGCGGCACGATTCCGCTTGGCGAAAACTCCGGCAGATTGAGCGCGGCGGAGGCGTTGCCATTCTTGAGCGTGGCGAGTATTTCCGGCGCGGAATCCAGATTGACCAGCTTCACGGTATCGAACTTCCAGCGATTGGATTCATTGATGAACTTGAGCAGCACCAGCATCTCCGGGATTTCGCCGGGATCGGGAATGCCAAGGTCCGCCTTGCCGAAGTAAATCAAATTCGCCGTCGCGCCCTTTTCTTCCGCCTTGATGAATCGCAGCGTGCTCGTCTCCGGCGCGCGCAACGGGAATTCAAAAAGCGCCTGAGGGAAAGGCTGCTTCTGACTGACAATGAGATTGCGTGTGAGCACCTGTCTGCTGGTGGCTGTGCTTTGCTGCCAGCCCGCGAGATTGTGCGCTGCAATTGCCGCCCGCCAATCTGAGAAGGCCTTGTCCAGTTCGCGCCGGAGCGACGCTTCATCCGCCGATGCGTTGAGGGCAAGGGCGAAGCAGACGGTGAGGATAAATTTCATGAGGCGATGTTAGCAGCTTGTGCGTTGCTGGCAAAAGAGAATGAAAACGGAGGACGTTTCATCATCACACGGCAAATAAAATTCAGCATGGCAGCATGTGCCGGGAAGTTTATGAAGCGCGCGCGCCCTCGAATGGGAAACATACTGAGGAACCGGGCATTTTCGCGCCTCGCCCCACTATTCACGAGGGCGTCGATGGCGCCGCTTCTACCATGAAGACGATCACCTAATTCGCTATGAGTCCATCACAACTAAGTGCCTCGACACATTGCCCTATTTCTCCCTGAAGTTATATACTCTTGACCGAGGGCCATTGACGGTTCAACTCATGGCATGACACTTCACGGCCAATCCATTATCGCTGGCAAATCCACCGTCGCGGACGGCATTACTTTCCAAGTCAAAAATCCCGCCACTAGCGCACTCTTGGAGCCGCTGTTTCAGGAGGCAACTGCTTCACTCGCCGACGCAGCCTTGCGCGCGGCAGATGCGGCCTTTGATGAATTCCGCGCGAAGTTGCCGATCGAACGCGCGGCTATGCTGGAAGCGATTGCCGAGGGTATCGAAGCACTGGGCGACGAATTGCTGCGACGCGCGCATGCGGAGACGGGTTTGCCGATGGCACGTCTCACAGCGGAACGCGGACGCACTTGTGGTCAGACGCGTTTGTTTGCCAAACTGGTGCGTGACCGCACCTGGCTGGACGTGCGCATTGACCGGGGCGACGCCTCACGTCAGCCGATTCCAAAACCCGATGTGCGTCGCATGATGCAACCGGTGGGGCCGGTGGTGGTGTTCGGTGCGAGCAATTTCCCATTGGCCATTTCCGTGGCTGGCACGGATACGGTCAGCGCTTTGGCCGCAGGCTGTCCGGTGGTGGTGAAGGCGCATCCGGGTCATCCGGGAACTTGCGAGTTGATCGCGACGGTCATCAGTGCCGCGTTGGAAAAAACAGGAATGCCTGCGGGCGCATTCTCGATGGTGCAGGGGAAGGGAAATGAGATCGGACTCTCGCTGGTGCGGCATCCGCTTGCGAGCGCGGTCGCGTTTACCGGATCGCTCCGAGGAGGTCGGGCCTTGTTCGATGCGGCGGCGGCACGACCAAATCCGATTCCATTTTACGGCGAACTCGGCAGCGTGAATCCGGTGTTTCTATTGCCCGGCGCACTGAAGGAACGCGCGGAGAAAATCGCGGAAGGATTCGTCGGCGCACTGACGATGGGCGTGGGTCAGTTCTGCACGAATCCGGGGCAAGTGTTCGGATTGCAGAGCGAGGAATTTGGCAAGTTCATGGAAAAAACTTCAGCACTGGTGAAAGCTTATGCGCCCGCCACCATGTTGCACGGCGGTATCTCTGCGGCCTTCGAAAGCGGCGTGGAACGTCTCGGCAGCGTGAAGGGCGTGGAGCTTTTGGCGAAGTCGGATGCGCCCGCACAAGGCGATGCCTCGCAAGCAGCCGCGACGGTCTTCATCACCGATGGCGCGACTTATGCGGCCAATGCTACGCTTCGCGAAGAAGTGTTCGGCCCGGCTTCCATCGTGACCCATTGCGGCAACAAAGAGGAACTGGAGCGCATTGCGGAATCACTCGACGGCCAGCTCACGGCAGCGATTCACGGAACAGTTGAAGATTTGAAAGAGCACGCGCGACTGGTGCGCATTCTGGAACGCAAAGCGGGCCGTATCATCTTCAATGGCTTCGGCACTGGCATCGAAGTCTGTCCATCCATGCATCACGGCGGGCCATATCCTTCGTCCACCCACAGCTTCTTTACCAGCATCGGCACGGCGGCGATTTATCGTTTCGTGCGCCCGGTCTGCTATCAAGGCTTCCCCGATGAATGTCTTCCCGATCCATTGCGGAATAATAACGACAAGGCCGCATGGCGCATGATTGATGGCGAGATCACGCTGGATAATGCGTGAGCTTCTTGCTCGCAGCATCATTGGGGATGCCTCCGGCATGTTATGATCCAAGAAATGAGTGAGTCGCGAGAGCACTCGCCTTATTCTTGCAATGAAGCGAGTAAGATTCGACATACACGTGCTCCTTCTCAATGATACCGTCGCCACTTTCACACCCGCACCTGACCATTGCCATTGACGATGTATTTGTAACTGCAAAGCTCGGGCAGTCCCATGGGGCCGCGCGCGTGGAGCTTGTCGGTGCTGATGCCGATCTCGGCACCGAAACCGAACTCGCCGCCGTCATTGAATCGCGTGCTGGCATTCCAGAGGACGACGGCGCTGTCCACGTCGTGCTGAAATTTTTCTGCGGCGGCTTGATTGGCCGTGACGATGACATCGGTGTGATGCGATCCGTATTCGTTGATGCGGGCAATGGCTTCGTCGAGACCGGAGACGGTCTTCACGGAGAGAATGAGATCGAGATACTCGGTGCGCCAGTCCTGCTCGGTGGCGGCTTTGGCACCGGGCCAGTTTTTCAATACGGTTTCGTCGCCGCGAATCTCCACGCCGTGCGGACGCATAAGATCGGATAGCGTGACGTAGAAGCTCTCGGCGATTGCACGATCCACCAGCACGCTCTCAACGGCATTGCACACGGAAGGTTTTTGGCATTTGCCATTGATGATGATGTCTGCGGCCATCTCGAAGTTCGCGGCTTCATGGACATAGACATGGCAGACGCCGTCGTAGTGCTTGATGACCGGCACACGGGCAGCGCTGACGACGCGCTCGATCAGGCCCTTGCCACCGCGCGGGATGATGAGGTCGAGATACGCATCCATCTTGGCAAGATGATCCACGCTCTCGCGATCCGTGAAGGGAACGAGCTGGATGCTGTCCTTCGGCAGTCCGGCTTGCTCGCCTCCGCGCTGGAGGGCAGCGGCGAGAGCAGTATTGGATTCAATGGCCTCGGAACCGCCGCGCAAGATCGTCGCGTTTCCCGTCTTGAAGCAAAGCGCTGCGGCATCGCTGGTGACGTTCGGGCGCGATTCAAAGATGATGCCGATGACGCCGATGGGCACGCGCACCTTGCGCAAATGTAGGCCATTGGGACGAGTCCATTCGCTGAGAAGCTCGCCGACAGGGTCGGGGAGTTTTGCGACATCTTCGATGGCGGCAGCAATGGCCTCCAGTCCGCTGTGACTGATCCGAAGCCGATCCACCATCGGTTTGCTCAAAGCATTTTTCTCCGCGCAGGCCACATCTTTCGCGTTGGCTTCGAGAATGGCCTTCTCCGCATGACGCACTTCCTTGGCCATGGCGTTCAGAATGTCGTTTTTCTGAGCGCTCGAGAGCTTCACCAGTTCGCGTGAAGCAGCCCGGGCACGTCGGCCCATGTCGAGAATGGCGTTTTTGATCTGATCGGAAGTCATGAG
>JAYVQB010000245.1:0-7262 GCA_043757085.1 Verrucomicrobiota bacterium | reverse complement strand
GCGAGTTGCCGGAAGTTCATGCGGTCAATTATCCTCTCGCCTATTTCGCCCAGCGGATAGGCGGTCATGAGATCAAGGTGGAGTTTGATGCGCCCAAGGATGTTGATCCTGCATTCTGGCAGCCCACGGACAGGCAAATCACATCCTTTCAATCGGCTGGTCTCGTTCTGATGAACGGGGCCACCTATTCCAAATGGGCGGAGAAAGTCACTCTGTCTGAGGCGAAGATCGTGGATACATCCTCAGCTTTTCAGGACAAGTTCATCGTGGTGAAAAGTTCTGTCACTCATAGCCACGGGAAGGATGGTGTGCATTCCCATGACGGCACCGCATTTACTACCTGGCTGGATTTCCAACAGGCCATCTTGCAGGCGGACGCGATTTGCGAAGCTTTCAAACGTCTCAAATCAAATGGTGAAGCGATTGAGCAATTCGCCATGAACTTCGACGCGCTCAAGAAAGACCTGCTGGCACTCGACGCGCAAATGGAGACCGTCGGTAAGAAACTCGCAGGCCAGCCAATCGTGGCATCGCATCCGGTCTATCAATATTGGGCGCGACGCTATGGGATCAATTTGCAGGCTGTTCTGTGGGAGCCGGAGGACGTGCCGACCGATGCGCAGATGGATGACTTAAAAAAAATTCTGGCGACCCATCCGTCGAAGCTGATGGTCTGGGAGGGCGAGCCAAAGCGCGAGTCGGTGGAGAAACTCAAGGCCATCGGTGTGGAGAGTGTGGTTTTCGATCCCTGTGCGAATACGCCCGAGAGCGGTGATTTCCTCAGCGTCATGCGTGACAATGTGGCGGGCATGGAGAAGATCATTGGCAGGATTCAGTGACCGGCCAATCTTCTTCTTTGACGAACGTAAGGCTCTTGTGCGATGGAAGCAACGCGGATGAAAGCATTCATTGAATCCATTTTCGGTCACGGCCACCCGGTTCCACGCTGGCTCCGGTTGCTGACGGGCGCGGCGTTGCTGGCGCTTGCTCTGTGGTATGCCGGGGCCGCGCTGCGACATGGGCGGATGAACAACCTGATCATGGAATACAATGACCAGCGGGTTTACATGAACTATGCGAAGTCATTTGCGACACCCGGCTTCAACGGGTTCATCCCTCGCATGAGGATGCCGCTCTATGGCAGGGTGCTCTCGCTGGCGACGCATCCGAACATGACTGCCGAGCAGTTCTTCCCGGTGGCGCAGGCTTTTAACGTCGTGCTCTCGCTCGCCTGCCTGCTGGTGCTGTTCCTTTTTCTGCGTCGCTGGACGGGGGACTGGCTTGGGCTTTGTTTCTGTCTGGTGGTGGCTTTTCAGGCTTACATATTAAGAGCGGGCTATGTGCAGCCGGAAATTCTCCTGGCCACGCTCATCACACTCACTTGCGCGCAATTGGTGGAGACCTTGCGGCGTCCGGTATGGTGGAACGCCGTGCTCTCTGGTTTGCTGCTTTGCGCATGGTTCCAGACGAAAGCCTCGGCCCAGGGCGCGCTCGGCCTGTTCCTCGGAGTGCTCGTCATGAAATGGATCTTCGCCGGGAAAGGCCGACGCTGGCCCTATGCCCGGGCCGGGGTCATCGTGTTGCTGGCTTACATTCTGCCGATGTTCTCTTATCTTCATACTTCATGGAAAGTCTTCGGTGATCCATTCTATAATGCCCAAAGTAAATACTATATGTGGTGCGAGCCGCCCTTGCCGGGAAAGGAGATGGATGACGAGAAACACATGCTGCAGAAACTCGACATCGACGAACACTTTAAAAATCTTCCATCCGATCCCTCCCAGCTTCCCAGCGCGGGGAGATACTTCAAGAATCACTCCTTCGAGGACATCAAAGCGCGGGAGCGAAAGGGGCTTTGGTCGATGTTCAAATTCGGCTTCATTGAGTATCCTCTCTTGAGCTTCATGCTCGCCGTCTGGGCGGCCATCGCCGTCTGGGCGATTAGTCGTCGTTGGCGTGATGCGGCTAGGGATACCCTGGTGTGCTTTTGGGAGATTGTTTTTATTGTCGTTCTGGTAACGGTCTTTGTGTATCTTTTCGGATGGTTCACGCCACTGAAAGTTGGAACCCGCCTTCTCTTTTCCATCTCCGTGATTCCGATATTCTTCTGCGCTGCGGTGGCGCATCATTATTTGAAAGACGAATACGAACTCATCGGCGGAGTAAAAATCTCAATGGAAAAACTCTTGGTGTTCTGCTTCCTCATCTGTTGGGCAGTGGCCACTTGCCAGCATGTGTCGAATGAATTATTTCTGGGATATTTTGGCGGTTGATCGAAATAATTTCCGACCTTCGATTGATATTGCTTGTGCGGCTGCAATTTTTGAACTTTTCAGACCGTTTTAATATAGAGAACACTAAATCCATGTCAGAACCAACCAGCAATCCATCAGCGTCACCCAGTTCCTCGTGGCATCTAGGTGCTTCGTGGTTTGGGGTGGTGGGTTTGGCTGTTTTCTTCGCAATCTTTCTCATCGCTTTTCCTCCGCTGACCTACGCCTCTGTTGTTGTTGAGATTCCGGGCTGGATGAAGTTTCTGGGGCGATTCCATTTTGTCGCGCTGCATCTGCCTGTCGGCGTCATTGTTCTCGCGGCCCTCATGGAGCTTTTCATTTTTATCCGGCGTAAAACAGCCGCGAATCTCGCGCCAGCCTTGAACTTCACGCTCATGGTCGGCGCATGGGGCGCAGTCATTGCCGTGGTCTTCGGTAGTTTTCTTGCGCGGAAAGGTGGATTCAACAGCGCGGCATTTTATGCGCATCAGACCTTTGGCATCGCTTCTGCGAGCGGCATCATTCTCACGCTCATGTTCCGTTTGATGACGGAATCAGTTCCGCGCTTGATTTGGGTCTATCGTGGTTTCTTCGCATTTACATTCACGGTGATGAGTGTTGGCGCACACTTCGGTGGGAACCTTGTTCACGGCCCCGATTACCTCATCAAATACGCCCCGGGATCAATCGCTAAAATCGTGACCTCGTTTGAAGGAAGCATTCTAGTGCGCTTTGAGCCTCAAAAAAATCAGCCTGGCAAGATCGACCCACCTCCAGTCAGCAACGGAATAAATACTCCTGCATCTGTCACGGGTGCCACCGTCTATGCCGCGCTGGTCGCGCCCATTCTCGAAAGTAAATGCTATTCCTGTCACGATGCGGAAAAATCCAAGGGCGATCTCCGGCTCGACACCCACGAACTCATGCTCAAAGGAGGTGAGAACGGAAAAACTCTGGTGGTGGGTCAGCCTGAAAAGAGCCGCATGATCAAATCCATGCAGCTTCCATTGGAAGATGACGACCACATGCCGCCATCGAACAAGCCCCAGCCCAGCAAGGAGGAGATTGCACTCATCTTCTGGTGGATCAAAGAAGGCGCGAGCAAAGACCTCAAAGTCTCCGACGCCAAGCTGCCCGATGAACTGAAGCATCTTGCCGCCAAACTCATGGCTGATGTCAAGGGCGGTTCCGCCGGCAACACGCCTCCTATCATCCTTGGCCTGCAACAAGTAGCGGCGAAACCGGCGGAAGCAGTCGCAGTCACTGCGAAGAAGCCTCTTGCTGCGAACAGCGTCGTCTTCAATGACATCATTGCGCCCATCCTTTCCTCGAAATGCATCACCTGTCACAGCAAGGAAAAAACCAAGAGCAAGCTCCGCATGGACACCTTTGCCGATCTTATGAAAGGCGGCAGCGATGGCGCGACCACCGTCATCCCAAACAAGCCGGGCGAGAGTCTCATGCTCAAGCGCATTCATCTTCCCCTTGATGACGAAGATCACATGCCGCCGCCCAAGGAAAAGCAGCCCAGCGCAGAAGAGATCGCGCTCTTGCAATGGTGGATCGAAACCGGTGCCAGCGAAACCGTCACCCTAGGTGCTGCGACCAAGACGCCTGAGATCGAAGGCTTCATCAAGAAAGTCGCGCTCGCGCAAAGCAGCGCCGCACCCGATGACGTAAAGAAACCCGACAAGCCCAAGGTCAAATCATTCACGCCCGCCGAAAAAAAATTCATTGAAGAAGTCACCGCCAGAATCTCTGCGCTCAATGCTTCCCTGTTGCCTCTCGCGCAAGACACGCCGCAGCTTCGATTCAGTTGCATCAATGCCGCTGACAAATTTGGCGACAAGGAACTCGCCGAACTCGCCCCCGTCGCCGCGCACATTGTCTGGGTAGATCTCGGACGCAGCAAAGTCACCGACGCCGGACTCGCCACCATCGCCAGCATGACCAATCTCGAACGCCTTCATCTGGAGAACACCGCCGTGACCGACGCTGGACTAGCCCGGCTCGCGACGTTGCCGCAACTCGAATATCTTAATCTCTACGGCACCAAAATCACCGACGCCGGCATCACCAAACTTTCCGCCAACAAGAACTTGAAGAAGATATTCCTCTGGCAGACCGCCGCCACCCCCGCCGCCGCGAAGAAGCTGGAAGAAGCCGTCCCTGGGCTGGTGGTGAACACTGGGCAGTGATCGGACGCAAATGGAGAGATTTATCAGCTGCTCGGTGTTCACGCTTTAGCGTGCCTGCCCACACTTTATTTTTCTGTGCTCACGCCACATCCTGATATAGATATTTCTGGAAGCCGGCGAACGCCCTTCCGATTTCCTCGGGTTGGCCCAGGTCGGCCACGGCATCGGCGATGGCGTTGTTGTATTTCAGACGAAGCAAGGGTGTCAGCTTCTGCTGGTCGAGTTCTTCAACTCCGATGGCGACATAGTGCGAAAGCACAAAGTCGAGAAACACTTGCTGTTTGCTGTTGAAGTGCGTGCTGATCGACACCTTTGCCTTTGCCGCGCGATCCTCGCGAGTCAGCGGCGGCAAGGCATAGGCAACATAGGCAAGAACGTCGAACAGGTCACTCTTTTCCGCGCCGATGATCTTCTGCATTTCCTCCAACTGTTCCTTGCCGAATCCGCCTTCCGCCAAGCCGTTCATTAACTTCGTGCGCGTATCCGGCTGGCTCCAAAGGTCGCGTAGTTCCTGCTCGTTGGAGAAAAAGTCCGGCAACTTGCCGAACAGTAGCGTCATGAACTGCTGGGCTGACATCGGCGTTCCATCAGGATGCCAGAAGGTTGTCAGTGTCATGTGCTGAATGTTGCGCTCCTTGCCATCGGCAAGTTTCACCTTCACGCGCTTCCGGCATACGCACGGACGCTGCCCGCATTTCGGGCACGGCTCGGGCGGGCAGATGCAGGGCGATTCACCGCATACCGGACATGGCTCAGGCGGCGGGGCCACACAGACGCAAGGCGACTGCCCACAGACAGCGCAAGGGTCTGGCGTTTCCGGGTCTTCCGGTTCCCCATCCCAATCGGAATCCCTAAAATGATGGTGCGCCCTCACGAAATCATAGATCGTGAAGTAATCCTTTCCGTCATAGAGCCTTGTGCCGCGCCCGATGATCTGCTTGAACTCGATCATGGAGTTAATAGGGCGCATGAGGACAATGTTGCGGACGTTCCGCGCATCTACACCGGTCGAGAGTTTCTGCGACGTGGTGAGGATCGTCGGGATTGTTTTCTCGTTGTCCTGAAAATTCCGCAAATACTCTTCGCCGCGCACGCCGTCATCTGCCGTCACCCTCTGGCAGTAGTTCGGGTCACTGCTCGTCGTCATCTGGTTGATGAGATCACGCACTGCCATCGCGTGATCCTGCGTCGCGCAGAAGACCAGAGTTTTTTCACGCTGGTCGATTTGCGCCATGAAAAGTTCCACGCGCTTCTTCTCTCGTTCCTTGATCTCAATGATTCTGTTGAAGTCGGCTTCCATGTAACGCTTCCCCGCTTCTATTTCACCCTCCACAACGCTGTCATCGGGCGTGTAGACGTAGTCGTCCAGCGTCGTTGAATACTGCTTCACGCGAAACGGCGTGAGGAAGCCATCGTTGATCCCGTCTTTAAGTGAGTAGATGTAAACTGGCTCTCCAAAATAACGATAGGTGTCCACGTTGTCCCGGCGTTTGGGTGTAGCCGTAAGGCCGAGCTGCACGGCGGGCGCGAAATACTCCAGAATGCCGCGCCAGTTGCTTTCATCGTTCGCACCGCCGCGATGACACTCGTCAATGATGATGAAGTCGAAGAAGTCCGGCGGGTAGTCGCCGAAATACCCTTCGACAGGCTCAGGGGCCGAATGGTTGCGTGCGAGTTGCTTCAGTTCGCTGATGTTGCCTCTTATCAGCGCGAGCTTCTTCGCCCTGCTCCAGCGCTGGATTTGCTTCTCCCGAGCAAACGCTTCGTCGATGCGGTCAAAGGTTTCATAATAAACCAGCTTCACTGGTCTTCGATTCATCGTGTGCTGCGAGCCTTCACCGATCTGATGCTGCACAAGGCGAACTCTCAAATCCTTTGTGCTCCCGACATAGAAACTCCCGTCAGCACACGCCAAGACATACATGTATCCATAGGCGTTTCGAATATCGCTGACCTGCACCTCGACGGGTTCAGTGACCAATTGCGCGGCAAATGGCTCCTCGGTGGCTGAGCCTGCCGAAGCCATAAAGGTCTAGAAGATGGTGAAAAAGATGTTCCCGTTTTTTGGCACCTTGCCCTTTTTACGGATGTCGTCCGGTGAGATGCGAACCAATGCGTCTTCCGCAAAGGATGAAAAAGCATTGTAAGCTTGGTTAGCCAGTATGTTCCGGTCCGCGAGAAAGAGGATGCGCGGGCGGCGAGTGGCATCGCCATTGAGACTCCATCGGCTGTGAAACAACTTCCAGCATATTTGCGAGGCAATCATTGTCTTGCCGGTGCCGGTCGCCAATGTTAGCAGGATGCGCTTCTGTTCGTTGGCGATGGCTTCCATCACGCGCTCGATGGCGATGTCGCGGAAGTAGCGTTCATCCAGAGTGCCGCCCTTGTCATCCATCGGGACAGCAGCAAAGGCGTCGCGCCAGAAGTTCTGCACCTCGAAAGTCCGGTTCCAAAGTTCTTCCGGGGTGGGATAGGTGGGTTGTGCGCCTTCTTCTCCCGTCTGCATGTCGATAGCGTAAATGCCCAATCCGTTGGAGGCGTAAGCGTAGCGGATGAGCATTTTGCCCGCATACTCCTTGGCCTGTGCCACACCTTCGGTCAGCGCTTTGTCAGCCGCTTTTGCTTCCAGCACTGCGAGCTTCTGATTGCGGTAAACCAGCACATAGTCAGCTATCATTTGCTTGGCGCGCTTGCCGTGGCCTTCCAGCCTGCCGCGTGTGATGGGATACTCCCGCAGGATGCGACTGCCCTCGACCACGCCCCAGCCCGCCGCCTTCAACGCGGGGTCAAT
>JAYVQB010000244.1:0-7279 GCA_043757085.1 Verrucomicrobiota bacterium | reverse complement strand
AGGGGCCAAGTGTGCAAGCCCCACGCGCTCAATGTGATAAAAAAGCCTACCAGTTCCGCATGAAGTGGTTGGTGGAAAATCAGCCTCATCTCGATACTCATCAAGGCAACGCCGCCGAGATTCTGGTCAAGGGCGACGCCGTGGTCGGGGTCCGCACCAGCTTGGGGGTCATCTATCAGGCGAAATCCGTCATCATCAGCTCGGGAACATTCATGAGGGGCTTGCTCCACGTCGGTCTGCAAAATCAGGCAGGGGGACGGATGGGGGATTCGTTGTCCACTTTGAGCGACGGCTTGCGAGCACTGGGATTCGAGGTTGCGCGCTTCAAGACTGGCACGCCCTGTCGCATCAATGGCCGCAGCATTGATTTCTCAAAGTGCGAAGCCCAGCCTGGCGACGATCCGCCACCGCGCTTTAGCTATTTAAGTGGCGTCTTGCCCGATGACGAGGGGCTTTTTACGCTGAACCGCTGGCAACGTGAAAAGTTCCACGTGGAACAATTGCCCTGCTGGACCACCCACACGAATGCCCGCACGCACGAGGTTATTCGGGCGAATTTGGACAAATCGCCCATGTATTGTGGCATCATCGAAGGCACTGGCCCGCGCTATTGCCCGTCCATCGAGGACAAAGTGGTGCGTTTCGCCGAGAAGGAACAACACCAGATTTTCCTCGAACCGGAAGGTCGCCACACGAACGAATACTACGTCAACGGCGTCTCCACCAGCCTGCCCTTCGAGGTGCAGCTGGAGTTCATCCGCTCCATCGTCGGTCTGGAAAAGGCCGAAATCATCCGCCCCGGCTACGCGGTGGAATACGATTACTGCCCGCCGACCCAGCTTCAATCCACCCTGGAAACCAAACAAATCTCCGGTCTCTACTTCGCGGGGCAGATCAACGGCACCTCGGGATACGAGGAAGCCGCAGGGCAAGGCTTGATCGCCGGACTCAATGCAGCCCTCAAGGTGCAGGGCCAGCCCGCCTTCGTGCTCAAGCGATCCGAAGCCTATCTCGGCGTCATGGTGGACGATCTTGTGACCAAGGGCGCGACCGAACCTTACCGGATGTTCACTAGCCGCGCCGAATACCGCCTGCTGTTGCGCCAGGATAATTGCGACCTCCGACTCACGCCCATGGCGGCAAAGCGGGGGATCGTGGATAAATTCCGCGCGGATCACACGGCGGGTAAGGCGGCGTTGTTGGACAGCCTTAAAAAAATGGCCGCGTCCACGAATCACGACGGCAGCCGCTTGGAGCAATGGATCAAACGCCCCGACAATCACTGGCCGCAACTGCCGGAAGAAATCCGCAACCAGTTCACGCCAGAGATTTGGAGCCTCGCCGAAAACGACATCAAATACGCAGGCTACATTGCTCGACAACAGAACGCCGTCGATAAATCAGCCCGCATGGAAGACAAGCTGCTCCCGGAGCGCCTAGATTACTCCGCGATGAAAGGTCTGAAGCGCGAAGCCCAAATCAAGCTCGCCGCCATCCGCCCCGCCACCTTCGGTCAAGCCGCACGAATCCAAGGCGTGACACCCGCCGATCTGGCGATGGTGGAGGTGTGGTTGCGGAGATCGGGAGAGCAACAAGAATGAAATGGCCGCAGAGAGCGCAAAGAAATATAATCCATCAGTATTTCAATTCTCTGCGTTCTCTGCGACCTTTCGCGGCCATCATTCAGTGGTTTTTACCTCTGGATTTTGATTGCATCGGAATCGCCACATCAGGTAAGCCACGAATTGCAAACCCGCGAAGCCGAGCGTCACGCCCCAAGTGCGCTCATACCCAAGCGGATCAAGTAATCGGGAACTGATGTCTTGAATCAGCCCGTCGGGTTTTTTTACAATGTCCCAACTGTTCCAGCGCAGGAACCGCCCAAGATAAATCCCGAATCCGGAAAGCAGTAGAGCAATGGTCACAAAGCACCATGCAAACAATTGAGGCAAACGTTGCGCCAACCAGTCATGAACCAGCTCCAGCGATTGCAGGCCATAGAGCAGAGAAACCAGCGCGAACGATCCAATCATAAGCACATCAAACCACAGCGGCAAGTAGGGTAACACACGGAGGTGTAGCAGGTCGGTGATGACATAAGGTGCGTTCGGATAAAACAGCATCCAGAAAACAAGCAGGGGAATCGCCAAACTCCACCTTTGCACCCATTTCAGTAGAAACGCTGCTCCGAGGGGAAGACCCGCCAAAAAGATGTTCCAGATCAGAAAACGGAAATTGGTGCTCCCACTGCTCTGCCAGCGATAAAAAAGCAATGACGCGCACCAGAGAAACGCCAGAGAGTTGACGAGAAGAAAACGAAAGACCATAGATAAAATCAAGGCTCGTCAATGTAGTAAGTCAAGGCAGCGGATTTTCTAACTGTGAAAATGGAAAATGGGACTCCTGTCCCGTTAGAGTCCGGCGGGTCTCGAGACCCGTCGAACGCTGTCGAAGCTGGAGCTTCAACTTCCAGTGTCAACTCTTCGCCTTGTAGTAATCGCTCTTGCGATATTTCCCCTTGATCTTCTCCTCACGCTCGACCTCACCGCGAACCGCACGGAGAACTTTAAATGCGCCTTCCTGAATCACGATCTTAGATTCCGCGAACGCCTCGCTGAGATGCCGTTCATAGGGGAGATGGCGATTGGCCACCATCCAAAGCTGTCCACCCACCCGCAGCGAACCGAGCGCGGCGGCAATGAATTTCACCCCCAGCAAGGGATTTGCCTGACGCCCTTCGTGAAAGGGCGCGTTCATCACGATGTAATCAAATCGCGGCTGGCCAATCCCCAACGTCACATCCGCCCAGTGATATTCCACCTTGGCGTCAGTCTTGATAGTTCCCAGATTTTTCTGGGCACAATCCAATGCAACCCGATCCGCCTCATAAACGTCTAATGCCTTGATCCCCAATCGGTTGTGCAGCAAGAAATCCGACAAATACCCCCAGCCCGCTCCAAGATCGGCTACATGGCCCCGGATGCCATCCGGCAGATGGCTGACAAGAAGCTTCGAGCCTTCATCAATCTCGTCCCAGCTAAACAAGCCGCGTCGCGACCAAAACCGGTCATCCGCCACGCGCTGCACTTCACCAAATGCCAGCCATTCCTTGAGCAAATCCGCATCCAGCACTGCCGTCTTACGCGCCCAGAAAGCGCGGCAATGATTTTTCGACAGCATCTCCACTTCGCCCGCGAGTTCCGCCAGATGTTTTTCAAACCGCTTCGCGCCCCAGTCATTGTGCAGTGACACGACCAGCAAACCGTCTTCTTCCAGCAATTCCATACCTTGCGCAAAATCCGCCAGCGTCAGTTCCTTCTGACGTTCCGGTAGCAGCAGAACAAGCGAAAACTTGCCCTCGACAGTTTCAACATTTTTCCAGCCCGCAGCCTCCAGCTCTTCTGCCGCAGGTTTGAAATCCTGCGCGCAGACCAGCCGGTCGCCAAAGTTGCGCAGTCCCTCATGCGGCCTCGCGCGCAGGAACGCGATGCGCCCCTCGCTTGGAGTGAGCGATGGATCATTCTCCAGCGCTAACATTAAAGTTTGCAGTGCGGCATCGCGGTCATTGGCTCGGCTCATAAGGGAGCGCACCAAAGAGCCTATTCACGAGACCGCAAGTGCGGGGTGAGAATTTGGACTGCGGCAGCCCTGCTGCCGCTTTCAGTGCCGCAGCCTGCTGCGGCAAGGTCGTGGGTGATGACCACGTCAACTGACGCCAGCAGGCTGGCTGTTTAAAGCGGCAGCAGGGCTGTCGCAGTCCAAACAGGACGCCATTTTCGCTAGGAATGACGGCACTCTCAGAGATTGCGCGTGAACTTTTCGCGACTGCTGCTTTTGTCCAACCATGACAACCCCGTCTGAACCGCAAGTAAAAAAGCGCGTGCGCTGGCGCAGGCTGGCGGCGTGGTTCTGCGGCACGGGGTTTGTTATTGTGATGCTGCTGATGGCGGCGGTCTGGTGGCTGTGGGCGCATCGGGTGGAATATATCAACCGCTCACTTGCTTCGATGCATGGGCGCATTGGGAATCTGATGCTGACGAAGGAAGCGGCAACCGTGCAGGGCTTTGAACTGCGCGATGAAAAGACAAATGATGTGCTGCTGCGCCTACCAGAGTTGGTGGTGAAAGCCGGACTCAATGATGTGTGGCATCAGCGCGTGAACCTTGTGAGGCTGAATGATGCGGAGGTCTGCATCAGTGAGTCGTATTTGGAACAACTGCTAAAACAGTCTGATGGTAGCGAGCCTCCCAATGTTATTATCTTGCCCGGTGGATGGAAAATCGCGCGGGTGGAATTGCTCAATGCTCGCCTGCGTTACAAGGGGAGTCACGGCACACGGGATGAAGTCATCGCGAATTTTTACGCCGATGACA
This sequence comes from Verrucomicrobiota bacterium, assembly GCA_043757085.1. Lineage (GTDB taxonomy): Bacteria > Verrucomicrobiota > Verrucomicrobiia > Verrucomicrobiales > Verrucomicrobiaceae > VFKE01. Next base: position 2,906 of record JAYVQB010000244.1, on the reverse strand, counting down.
TATCTACTGACAGCGATGGCGTGCTCAGCGTAGGCGAGCAGGAACTCACCATTAAGGCGGGTGCTGTAGCACAAGGCGAACGTGCACCGATCACTTTGGATTATCTTCATGTTCGTGGCCAAGTGCGTGAAGGGCTAATTACTCTGGATGAGCTGGCGATTGTGAAGCCGACGCTGTTGCTAACTCCCGAGCTTCTCCATGTCCTCACGCCAACAAGGGTTGCGGATGAAGCTAGGATGCCTACGACGAAATCCAGCGCGGCATCTTTTGTCCACGGCTTGCAAATCAAACGTGTGAAGTGTGATGACGCCACACTTGGCGCAACTGGTTTCACTCCGGGCAATATCGCGGGCATCGAACTGCCAATGATAAAAATGAGCGCGCGTTATGAGATGAGTGATTTCAAGTGGAGCGATGATGAATCCGTTTCTCTTGGCAAGCAATCCATGAGCATTGATCGGTTTGAACTCCGGTCGCCTACTGGTGCGGGCAGCATCTCGTGCCAGTCAATCAATCTGATTCTGCCGCCGCCAATCGACGGACATTGGACGATTGAGGAGTTGTCGTTGCGCGAGCCGGAGATTGTGTGGACGCCGGAGCTGCGGAAATTACTGATGCCACAAAAAAGTAGCAAGGGCGTCCCGCCCTTGCAGGAAGTGAAACAAGAGCGAGACGCTCTTGCTACATTGTTTATCAAAAGCGCCGAGGTGCATAATGCGCGAATCTCGTTTGCGGACGCGGACTTGTTACCCATGGAACTGCGCGGTTCCGTCACATTGCGATTGCAAAATTTATTACTGGATGAAAAAGGCACGCACTCGACATCGGAACAGGCAATGGAGCTGAAAGATGTGGTGCTCGGCTTTCCCGCAAAGAAACCATTCTTTGAACTCGCGCGTGGTGAATTGGCGATCAAGCCGGATGCGTGGAATGAGTCGAAGGCCATCAACAAACTGGTGTTGCACAAGCCAGTGGTGCGAATGCGCGATGCCAACACACCATGGCTTTCTGAAAACGCAGCTCCCGCATCGAATGATGCCAGCATCGCGTTTGACTGGCAGCAGATCCACTTTGCCAATCTCGCGATCACTGAAGGAACCATCGACATCAGTGCGATGCAAAACGGTTATGTGGTGGATGTGCAGACGAGTCTCTTAGTGACGACTGACGCGGAGAAGCCGGGCTTGCATCGCTTGCGACTGGAGAATTTTGAGGCGCGACTGCCGGGACTCACGCTCTTTCCCTTTCCCGTGGCCCGCGTTTCCTATGTCAAAGGCGCGGCATCATTTCCTGCTGTGTGGAAAGACCATCGCGTGGAGTCGCTTCACATCGGCGGTGCGAACATTGAGGCCAGCGAGGCCTTGATGAAATTCTTTGAAAACACATCACCCGCAGCACCTGCGACGAGTGCGAAACCGGAAGTGACTGAGGGACTCGCATGGAAGATCGGTGAGATGAAGATCATGGACAGCCACGTCACACTCACCAAGCTGGTGCCGGGCATGGACTCGGTTAATTTTGAGGTCTCGCTCAACGTGAAAGACGCGCCGCTCTCGCCAGAAGGATTGGCGGCGGATGTTGCGCCGCAGCGCATTGAGTTGGCAAATTTGCTGGTGCCTTCTCCTTATGGCGGACCGCCGGTGGCGAAACTCGACAGCGTGTTCGTGACATTCTCACTGGCGGGACTTGCCAAAAAACAAATCGACAAAGTGGAGGTCGTCAGCCCCACACTTTACATTGGCGAGCCGTTGTTCTGGTATGTGGATTACTACCGGAAGTATGCGGAGCAGGGCGCTCAGGGAAGCGAAACCAAGATGGCCGCAGCCGACAAGACGTTCGCGCTCGAAGCCGCAACTTCTGCCGTCGCGCATCAGCCGAAGACCAGCGCCGCCGCCTGGGACGTGCGCACTTTGCAAGTCCACAGCGGCAAGCTGGTCATTGCGCCCAAGGGCGTGCCACTCGCAGGATTCCGCACGCCATTTCCCTTTAGCTTCACGACAGAAGTGATGCGCGGCACGCTCCAGGCGGATTTTGAAATCCCGGCGGACAACTACGAATTGGAGGACATCAAGCTCGCGTTCGAGGGTCTCAGCGGGAAAGTGCAGTTCAACCTTCCGATGAAGGGCCGCGACAACAACGTGACCGAGACCTTCAAGGTCAACCGCATCCGCTGGAAAGAGCTGCACATTGAAAATGCATTTCTCACCGTCACTTATGATGCTGCGGGCATCTACGGGAAATTCGGCGGCAGCGCTTACGAAGGCTATGTGAACGGCGAGTTCAATATCTACCTCGATGATGTCTATACTTGGGACGGATGGATCAGCGGGAAGGATGTGCAGACGCGCGAGATCACGCAGAAAATGTTCCCTGAATATTTTTTCATGGAGGGAAAAGTGGCGGCGAATTTGATTGCGGTCGGCGACGGGAAGGAAGTGCATCAAGCCGACGGAAAATTCACCAACCAGACTCCGGGCAAGTTTTCCATCCAGGCGCTGAATGATCTCATCAAGACTCTGCCGGATAGCATGAGCGGCGTGAAGCAGCAACTGGCGCAACTCACTTTGGAAACCCTGCGCGATTTCCAATATAACCGCGCCGAAGGAAAATTCCGCACCTATGGTCGCGAAGGACGCGGGACGATGAAATTCACCGGCCCCGATGGAACGCGGAATTTTGAGATTAATGCCTATGACCACCGCTGGAAAACGGATGCACCGACAGTGAAGGAGGCGGCGAGAAGTAACCGTTGAATTTTAAGCAATTGACTTACAAGTGTCCAGAGGTGTTGGGGGGCTGCTAGCCCCCACATGAATGAGGGCTAGCAGCCCCCCAACACTTGCGACAGTTCATTGCGCGAGCACGAGCAGAACATTAGATTTTGGATTTTGAAAATTTGTCGCATA
>JAYVQB010000243.1:0-1902 GCA_043757085.1 Verrucomicrobiota bacterium | reverse complement strand
GGACGGAGCGGAACCAAGCTGCTGAGTTACGAGTGGAGCAGTTTGCGCGACTACGCTCGGGCGCACGCTCCGAAGTGGCTGGAGCGGTCCCGAGTGTTGCAGGCCTTCGAGCTGGCGCAGAACCGCCGGGGCCGACTGGCGTATGTGAAGCAATTGGAAGAGCGAGCCCGAGAACCCGGCACGCGCCCCAGCAGTGCAAGTGAGGCGGCACTGCGCCGGGGCTGGTATCTGGGTGCGGAGAGCTTTCGGGACAGGCTGTTGGAACTGGCGGCAAAGACGATAAAGCGCGTGAGGCGTGAAAGCGTGAACGGTCCGGTGCCGCGCGAGCATGATGAGCGGGAGGCGGAACGACTGGCGCAACAGGCATTGAAGGCCCTAGGATTGCCGGATAAGAAATCTGAACTGCGCAAGCTAAAGGCCGGGGACGAGCGGAAGGCGTTGGTGGCCCACCTGCTGCGGGAACGCTGCGTCGTTGGAGCGCGCTGGATTGCGCAACGGTTGGGCATGGGTCATGCCGGTGGAGTGGGACGCACCGTCAAGCGCGTAATGCAGGACAGCAAACAGAGAAGAGCCTATGAAAAACTCATCACAATGTTTAAATGATAGGACTGACCCTTTTGACTGCCCTTTTGACGCCAGCACTATGAAGTATTATAATGGCGCAAGCCGACCGGTTCGGTTCACGCAGGTTGACAATGGCGTAGCAGTTACGGGATTTGTGATTGACCCGTATTCTGCCGGAATTTTTTGCTACTGGCGAACACAAAGAAGGATTCAAAACGGTAGATCTACGAGTGTCAAAGATGGGAAAGTCGAAGCTGTTAACCCGCCAGGATGGGCATTGTCCCGCATCAACTCCCGTGGATTCAACTATGTTGAACGAGTATGCAACGAGGTCGACCCATGAAAACAGTCTTCAACTACTTCCTTCTGGTCATCATTCTTTGTGCGCAACATGTTCAGGGGGCGTTGGACGAGAATATAGTCGTAAACTTCGTAAAGAAGATCACTTCCTCACAGACCCGTGATCCTTACCTCTGGAACGCAGCGGGTAGCGGAGGATATTTGTTCCGTTTCTCAGCGGATATTAATGGCGATGGTCAAGAAGAACAATTTTTAGGCAGCACCACAAATTTTAATAAAACTAGAGGCGATTGGGACGTTCATTTTAATGGCGTGATGGTTGGCAGCATAAATCTTTCAGGCATTAGCTTTATCGCTATCCGTGATAGAGATGCTGTTCGCATTCCATATGTGTCATACATGACCGGGACTGAGGCTGTTGTGGTCGAACAAACGATTGAAAACGGCACTGTGAAGGTAATGGAACGGCGCATACACCCGGATCAACTGGAACAACTGCAAACCGAATGGACAAAGGTGGGCCGCGTGATTAAGCCAAAAATCGAAACCATTCTACTGGCGGACTTTGTCGCCGGGGGAAGAGTGTGGAAAGAAATTGATTTAACGAGAGATAATTACTGTTTTTACAATGAGGATTATTTCGTGCTCAAAAGCGACGAACTGCGGCTCAGTAAAATCAATCTCACCCCAGAGAATGCTCTTAGAGCCTTGGCTGCAAGCGGTAGTTCTGATAGTCCTGCAGAGCAATCCAACTCTACCAAGGTTTGGCTGTGGCTTGGCTGTGCAGTTAGCGTCCTTGCTGCGTTCACCGTTCTGTGGTTTTTACTCAAACGGCGCCAGAAACGGGGTCAAACGGGTCAGTCCTAACAATTAAACATACTTCTTGCGTGGCGCGCCGTTTTCTGACAGCATCCACTCATGTTAAATGGGTCAGTCCTGAATGGCGCTTAGTTAAGCCACTTTGCGATATCTTGAGCGGTGTTGGATTTCTATGTATTGAGCGCGAGGAGCGGTCAGTAGGGGAAAGGGTTTGGGGCG
>JAYVQB010000242.1:0-7295 GCA_043757085.1 Verrucomicrobiota bacterium | reverse complement strand
TAGAACTCACCTAATGGGTGAATGACTCATTCTTCGCATTTGATTCTCTTTGTGCTCTTTGCGTTCTCTGTGGCCATTTCAATCCCGGATTTAGGTTGATTGCAAAGTGACATATTCTGCGGATGATGTATGTCCGCCTCATGCCACACCATCAGCCGCTCATCATCGCCGGACGCGAATTCAAATCGCGCCTCATGCTCGGCACGGGAAAATTTTCCTCGGGCGAATCCATGCGCAATGCGCTGGACGCGAGCGGTTGTGAAATCGTCACCGTCGCTCTGCGTCGCGCGGATTTGTCCGGCAAGAAAGATCCGTTCGCGAACATCCTCGAATTCATTTCCAGCGACCGCTATCTCCTGCTGCCGAACACCAGCGGTGCGATGAATGCTGAGGAGGCCGTGCGCCTTGCGCGTCTCGCTGTCGCTGCGGGATTGCCGAACTGGGTGAAATTAGAAATCCATCCCGATCCACGCTATTTGCTGCCTGATCCGATTGAAACGCTGAAGGCCGCAGAGATTCTCGTGAAGGAAGGGTTCATCGTATTGCCTTACATCAATGCCGATCCCGTGCTGGCGAAACGATTGCAGGATGTCGGCACTGCGACAGTCATGCCACTCGGTTCACCAATTGGTTCGCATCAAGGAATTACGACACGCAAACAAATCGAAATCATCATCGAGCAAGCCACTGTTCCTGTCGTGGTAGATGCCGGCATCGGTGCACCTAGCCATGCGGCAGAAGCCTTGGAGATGGGCGCGGATGCCGTGCTCGTGAACACCGCCATCGCCATCGCCAGCGATCCTGTGCGCATGGCCCAAGCCTTCAAGGCCGCCGTCGAAGCCGGCCGCACCGCGTATGAACTGGGAATCGCCGATGTCAGCGATCTCGCCTCGCCTACGAGTCCGCTGGCTGCGTTTCTTGGTGAACTCTGATCGAATAGGAGTGCGTTTGTGTCGCAGACCGCTCGCTCATTTTTTGTTTATGAAGCGAGTAGGCTTCGCCATCCACGCGCTCCCAATCATTGCGGCTTCATGCGGGGCGAGGAGCCTCCATTACAGCTCGCACAGCCCCCCTTCTTTTTGCGCTTGGCGCGCAGCACGAACATGGTCGCCGTGATGATCACGACCGCAGCAGCGGCCCAGGTTTGCCAGTCAGGATTCATATTTTTAGAAGCCCATGAGCTTCCCTCCTTGATAGACTACGAAGCTCGCGATCCATGCGGCGGCGGTCATGTAGGCGATTTGGAATAGCGGCCACTTCCAGCCGTTGGTCTCGCGTTTCACCACCGCGACGGTGCTGAGGCATTGCATGGCGAAGACATAAAAAACCATGAGCGAAAGGCACACGAGTGGCGTGAAGATCGGGCGACCATCAGGCCATTTATCGGCGGCCAGTTTTGCCTTGAGCGGCTCGATGTCTTCACCCTCGACGGCGTAGATGATGCTCATGGTGCTGACGAACAACTCGCGCGCGGCAAAGCTGGAGATCAAGCCGATGCCGATCTTCCAGTCGTAGCCCAGCGGCTTGATGACTGGCTCAATTAAATGTCCGGCGCGACCGGCGATGGAGTGAGACAGTTGCGCGGAGCGATATTCGATTTTCGCCGAGGCGTCAGTTGGCATCGGCGTGTTGAGTTTGGGATAGGTTTTCGCCGCCCAGAGCAAGATAGACAGTCCCAGAATCACCGTGCCCGCACGAACGAGAAACAGCTTCGCCCGTTCCAGCATGTAATGCGCGACATGGCGCAGCGCGGGTCTTTTGTATGTGGGCATTTCCAGCACCATGAGGCTGCTCTTGCCCTTCGACATGGTGCGATTGAATAGCCAAGCAAAAGCGAAGGCCCCACCTGTGCCCAGCGCATACATGCCGAGCATGAGCAGTGCTTTGTTCAAGGTGGACACGGCGCCCGCAGGAAACATCGCGGCGATCATCAATGTATAAACCGGCAGTCGCGCGGAACAACTCGCCAGCGGAGTGATCAGGATGGTGATGAGCCGATCTTTAGGGCTGGCGATGGTGCGCGTGGCCATGATGCCGGGCACGGCACACGCGTAGCTGCTGAAGAAGGGAACGAAAGAGCGTCCGTTCAATCCAACGCGGCTCATGAACTTGTCCATGATGAAGGCGACCCGTGCCATGTAGCCAGTGTCCTCCATGAGGCCGATGAAGAAAAACAGCAGCAAAATCTGCGGCAGGAACTTCACCACGCCACCGACGCCAACAATCGCGCCGTTGGCGATGAGATCGCGCAGATCACCGGCGGGCATTTTGGACTCGATCCAATTGCTCGCCATCGCGGTGAGCCTGTCGATCCATTCCATCGGCCCTTCGGCCACACTGAAGATCATGTAGAACACGCCTAACATGATAACGGCCATGCAAACACCACCCCAGATCGGATGGAGAAAAACAGAATCGAGCTTGTCAGTGGTCGTCGTTTCGTCGCGCTCTGGTCGGCGCAATACATCGCGCAGGATATTCTCCACCGCCTCATAGCGCGCCGCAGCCAGACGGTCTTCCCAGCCCGGTAGCTTTTTCTCAAGTTCATCATGCGCGTCGGCAAGTCGCTTCACTTGGACGTCGGCGATGCCGTAGTGCTCTGGGTCGTGATCGGAAATCAAATAGAGTGGCTCCAACAGCGAGACAGTTTCCGCCACGGTGTTGCTTTTCACGAGATCGGTGCGCGTTTGTTGCAGCGCCTCGAAGATGTCGGGCGGGATCGGCAAGAGGCCTATCTCATGCTGCCCTAGGTGTTGGGGGCTGCCAGCCCTCATAGTTGTTTGATTTGTTTCTGAGGGCAGGCTGCCCCCAACACGTAGCTTACTCATCGCAGCTTTCAGCTCGATGATTCCTTTGCCCGCAGTCGCCTGCATGGGCACCACGGGGACACCAAGTCGCTGCGAAAGTTTCTCCACATCAATGCGCCATTGCTTGGCCTCGGCCACGTCCATCATGTTCAGCACCAGAAGCGATGGCAGACCAAGCTCAAACACCTGTGTTGCCAGATAGAGATTGCGTTCGAGATTTGAGGCGTCGGCGATAAAAATCACTGCGTCCGGTTTTGGCGTGTCCGCGCGACGTCCAAGCAAAACATCGCGCACCACGGCTTCATCCGGCGATCTCGCATTCAAGCTGTAAGTGCCGGGCAGATCGATCAGACGGATGCGTTTGCCGTGCTGATTGAAGCAGGTGCCCTCGCGTTTCTCCACAGTCACGCCGGGATAGTTTGCGACTTTTTGCTTCAGGCCCGTGAGCGAATTGAAGATCGTGGACTTCCCGCAGTTCGGATTTCCCGCAATGGCAAAGACCGGCTCAATGAATGCGGAATGCGCGGTGCGGTGTGCGGAATCCGATTCGACGGTCATGTTTACATTCTTTATCATGCAGCAATTTTCATTCCGCATTCAGTTCACTCCGCCGAAATGTGAATCTGCCGCGCCTCGCTGAGACGCATTGCCAGGCGCGATCCACGGACGGAAACTTCAATGGGGTCGCCCATCGGCGCGCGCCGCACCACTCGGATGCGGGTGCCGGGCACCAGTCCCAGTTCCCGGAGTCGCGCGATGTGTTCATCATGCTCGGCAAGCATGTCGCGAATTACCCCGCCAGCGCCGGCGGCGAGATCGGAAAGGAGTTGGTCGGCAGTCATGGTGATGTTTAACCAGATACGAGCGATGTGGCTGACACCTTATTGAGATTGTGTCGCAATTGCAACGCAAAGTTTGCGCGGAACTAGGCGGATTGTGCCTATTTGCGACTACAGAGTGTTGACTCCCAAGTCCTTGCAAATCTTCCGCGCCGAGAATTCTTTGACCTCGCGATGCCTCGGCACGGACGATGATTTTCCTTTGGCGCGAGTTACAATATTAGCTCACCTTGGCCCAAACGGCGGAGGAAATCCACCACCGGGGCCACGACCACCACCTGCACCGGGTGGGCCTTTGCGGAAGCTGGGGTCGGGCGTGCCTTTGTAGAGTCGCGGAATGAAAGGATAATCATCGGTCAGCAGATAATGATAAATGCCTTCGGGATATTCTGGAGTGATGCCGAAGCGTCCACCGCATTCATCCAGATCGCCTGAACCGGCGATGTATTCAAAGTCCTCGGTGAACGTGCCATCGTAAGCACCGCCCGGCCCGCCGGGGCGCTGGCCTTGCTTGAGCTTGTAACTGGAGCGCATCACGCGCACTTCGCTTTTCGCGTCCTTCGGGTTTGCGTAATCCCATCGCGCAAAGATAGGGAAGCCGTCTGCCGCGTAACCGATGTGCGTGAGTCGTGCTTTGTTATCGGGATTCAGCTTCTTTAGCAGTTCGAGCGGGATCGCGTGGTAATGATAAGCACCGGTGGGTTGCACATGGCCATTGCTGAGATCGAGGCCGAGATCAAGCTTGCCGGTGCCCGCTTCATAATGCCAGCCGCTGTTGCGGTCGTTCTTCCAAAACTCCGCCGTGCCGGGATCAAACATCACGCCGTTCAACGCGACGCCGTAATCGGTTCCCATGCCATAGACTGACTTGTCCGCCACCTTGGGATGCAGCGGCATTTCGCGATGATATTTTTGCGCCGAGATGGTGTTGGGATTGCCGCGACCCGGAAAATGTCCGACGAGGTGATCGGAGATGCCGTTGGAATCGACGACGCGCTTCTCGCCTTGAATGCGGAAGGTGACTTCATTTTTTCCGGGAGGCTGGACTCCGGATTTGTCAGCGCCGCGGGCCGTAGCTTGCGGCTGCGCGTGAATGATGAGCACCACGGAAGCGATGAGCAATGCGGAGATGAGTTTCGTTTTCATGCTCCTTCTAAACACAGATCAAGGGTGAAGTTGTTTCGCTTTACCAGAGCTTAACAATTTTCTTTCTTCCAGCGCTCAATCCGCCGGTTGGCCGATCATGTCATCGGTTTGTTTTTCTTCCGGCAGCATCAGCGCGCACCATGCCGCAGGCGCGAACAGAAAACCCGCGTAGAGCAAAGCCGTGCGATAGTCGCCCAGCTTTCCTGCGCTGGTCAGACCAAAAAACACGGTGCCACCAGCGGCCACGATGCGCCCGAAGTTGTAGCAAAATCCCGCGCTGGTCGTGCGGAGCAGCGTGGGAAACAACGGCGGCAGGCAGATGGTGAACAGTGCGAACACTCCCTGGCAAGCTCCGATCAACATGAACCACGCGAGCGTTGCCTGAAGGCTCCATTCAAATGAGAAGCATAGCAACATGCTCAGGAAATACGCGCTGAGCAGCAGCGTGATAGCTTTGCGATAGCCCATGAGCTTCGCCAGCGCGCCAGCGGCGAAATTGCCGAAGAGCGAGCCGAACATCACCCAGAACCATGCGACCACCGTAGCGTGATTGCGCGCGGAATCATCCAGCGTCTTGACCTCCGGGAGGGAGCGGATATGCGCTTGCTGCCAGAACATGAAAGCCCAGTGCGCCGTGAGCGAGACCGCGCAGATCAGCAGCACGCGCAATGTCACGCTTCGCACTCGCGGGCTGAAGATCTCACCAATGATGAGGCGTCATCAATGATAAATGACTCAAGTCTTTCGTCTTCTGTCTTCCCGTCTTTTGTCTTTTAAGGCGCCCACGCACCCACCTGCTCCGCCTTCGCCTGCGAGAGAGCCTTCTGAAGCTGATGATGATATTCCGCCGGCGTGCGTCCTGCTTCGGGCACGGAATCTGGCGCGGGGCCGTTTGGTGAAGCGAACCCTTTTCGAACCAGAAGCGCGCCTAAGTCCTGCTGCTTGCCCGGTTCCAACTCCACCCGCACAAAGGCGTAATAACGCTCCGTCTGCGGCACTTGGGCATATTTTGTATAAACGATGAAGGGATGTTTCGACAGCAGTTCCGTGATCCACGCCAGCGCCTGTCCGCCAGTGTCCAGCACCCGTGTCTGCGCCACCCCGCCGAAGTAGTTGGCCTGCGCCGCGATGCGCAAGGGATGCGTCCACAGCGCCTGCAACGCATCCACGCCGTAGAGCACGAACACATCTTCCTTCGGCCCGCTGCGAATGCGCAACGTGTCCGCATCATTCGAGCGGCTGACCACGATCTGCGCATGAGGCAGCACCCAGAACTCGCCCGTTTTATAAGCGCGCGGCTCGGCGATCTTCTGTCCCACGGGAATGGCGCGCGGCACGCTCGCGGGCACGGCCACTTTCGCGGTCTCATCGGCCTTGAGTTCCGAAGGCAATCTCATGCGCCCCTTCAGCAACAAGCCGATGATGAACATGAAAAACAAAATAACGCCTGTGATGACGAAATTGCTGATCGCAGCGCGTGGAGCCATGGTCTATTGGTAAGTCTCAAATTCAAAATCTCAAATCTCAAAATGTCCCAACACTGGAACGATCTCTACGAAAAAGGCGAGACGCCGTGGGACAAGGGCACCCACACGCCGGTGCTCGATGTGCTCTGGAAAAAACAGCCGCAGATTTTACGGGGCCGTGTCCTCGTGCCCGGCTGTGGACTCGGTCACGACGCGCGCTGGCTCGCGGAGCACGGATGCAAAGTCGTCGCCATCGACATCGCGCCACTGGCCGTCGAACGCGCGAAGCAGCTCGACCCGGACAACCGCATTGACTTCCGGCTGGCGAACCTTTTTGAGCTGCCAGAAGATTTGAGCGGCACCTTTGATCTCGTTTGGGAACACACCTGTTTCTGTGCAATTGATCCGTCGCTGCGTGAGAAATACATCACCGCCGTGCGCGGCGCACTGAAACCCGGCGGAAAAGTCGCGGGCGTGTTCTACATGAATCCCGATCTCGACCCCGGTGAGACCGGCCCTCCGTTTGGCATCACGCTGGAGGAGTTGATCGCGTTCTGGGAGAGGGGTGGATTTGAAATTGATGAGCACTGGATTCCCGATGTCGCTTACGAAGGACGGGCGGGGCGGGAGAGGTATATGGAGATGAGGCTAAAAAATGCGAAGATATGATGCCCCGTGCCCTATGAAACACTAGGATATTGGGCGCAAAAGATAGATGGGATGGGAGGGATCATTTGGTATCTGGGAATTGTCTTTTTGCTGGTTTATGACTGCATACTTGCGGATGAGGACGGGGAGCTGGTCACCGCCGCGAATGCCGATGTAGGTGCCGACACTGCTGTTGCCGGCGATGGCGGCGGCGTTGGGGTCGCCTTGTCCTTCGTGAATCCTGCTGGCAGATAGATCGTGAAGTCGCGCTCGGTGCCAGGGAAGACGCCGCCTTCCTTCGCGGTGTATTGGCCTTTGATGAGTTCGCCGTGCGGGATTTCAGCGTGGGGCTTGGAGTCTTCCGCGAGTGGGAATTCAGGCTCGGCGCG
>JAYVQB010000241.1:0-27218 GCA_043757085.1 Verrucomicrobiota bacterium | reverse complement strand
CCGCCTCGCCGCGGCCAAAGCCTGTCATGCTGTTCATGGTTTTAGTCGGGATCAAAAAGCATTTACGGTTTCGCGCAATCCGTCCATTACCGAGTGCTGCGGCGCGAAACCGAGGTCGCGCATGATTTTAGATGCATCCGCGCAGGAGTGGCGGATGTCACCGGGGCGGAAATCTCGATAGATGGCGTCGGGCACATGATCGCCGACCAGCACTCGCAGGGTATTAAAGAGTTCGTTCAGGGTGGTGCCGCGACCGAGACCGACGTTGAAGACATCGCCGAACGCCGTCGCATTATCAGTCGTAGCCGAGAGCAGCAGCGCCTGCGCCACATCACGGACAAAACAGAAGTCGCGCGTGTTTTCGCCGTCTCCATTGATAAAGACATCGCGTCCCGCTTTCATGGCGTCGATCCATTGCGGAATCACGGCGGCATAGGCTCCGTTGGGGTCTTGACGCGGGCCGAAGACATTGAAGAAGCGCAGGCCGACGGTTTCGAGGCCGTAACATTCACACCAAGTCTGGGCGTAAATTTCATTGATGCGCTTGCTTGCGGCGTAAGGGGAGAGGCAGCGCCCGATGGAGTCCTCGCGTTTCATGGGCAGCGAGTCATCGCCATAAACCGCGCTGCTGCTGGCGTAGGCGATGCGCTTCACGCCCGCAGAATGCGCGGCCATGAAAATATTGAGTGCGCCGGTGACATTGCTCGCATGGCAGAGTTCCGGTTTCTCCAGCGAAAGTGGCACGCTGCCCAAGGCCGCGAGATGTATGATACGATCCATGTCTGTGACCGCGCGTTGGCAGACGGCAGCATCCGCGATGTCGCCCTCCATCCATTCGGCATCGGCGAGCAAGTTGGTGGTTTTTCCGGCAGAGAGATTATCGAGCACACGCACGCGCTGTCCGAGAGCGAGCAGTTGCTCCACGACATGCGAGCCGATAAAGCCCGCACCGCCCGTGACGAGCCAGCGGAGCGGCTTCTTTAGCAAATCAAGTTTGAGCTGGTCGAACGCGGTCATGAAATTGGAGAGCGTTCATTTAGCACAATGCGGGGCAAAGTGCCGCAAAAAGGTTGAGGCAATCACCGGAGAAGAAAACTTTCTGGCGAAATCGGCGATTTGGAATAATACTTGGGCAATGCCGAGAAAAATTCGCGAACTTATCGCCGATCTGAAACGGGCAGACTTTGCGCTTGACCGGCAGAAGGGATCCCATCGTTAGTTTAAGCACCCAAAGTGGAAGGGCGTCATCACCGTGAGCGGTTCTGAGGGCGATGACGCCCATCATTACCAAGCGCGTCAAGTGAGGGAAGCCATTGCCAAGTCAAAGGAACTGTGATTTGTTGAGCCACGCCATGAAAGACACCGACCGTTACCATCGCTTCGTGAAATGGTCCGATGAAGACGAAGTTTACATCGGCTACTGCCCCGACCTCTACTTTGGCGGTGTATGCCACGGCCCGAATGAGGAACAGGTTTACGCCAGACTTTGCGAGATCGTTCGTGATGAAGTGGCCCATCGCCTCGACCAGAACGAATCGCTTCCGCTGATCACTGTGCGTGTCACCCGTGACGTGGATTTCATGGTTGCTTGAACGGAAGGCCACGAAAATTGAAGGCATGAAAATTCATCGTGTCGCTTTTGTCATCCGGGTCTGCTTGGCAATGGGTGGGATGTTGCTTGTAGGTGCTGTTTCCGCACAAGATTTGCTGGGCAGCACGCGGACGCAGATGCTGGCGCGTTTTGGTCATGCGATGTTTTCGCCATTGTTGGGCGATGTGGATGAGGCGGAACAGTTTCATGTAGGCGCGTGGCAATATTTTGTCGGCTATCGCGCAGACAAGGCTGATCCGAAGAGCAACGACAAGATGAAGGTCATTTGCGTTCTGAAGAAGCGCGATTTCGGCGTGGCGCAGAACATCGAGGCTGGCGATTTGCGGCTTAGTCTGATGGAAGCGCAAAACTCGCCCGAGTGGAATCCATTCAATCCGTTACCCTACGAGAAAGAGCTAAAACCGAAGCCGGGGCAGAAATACAGTGACTTTGAAACGCTGCATATTCGCAAGTCCGACGGAGTGCTCACGGCCAAAGGACAGACGGTGCGCACCCGGCAGCGCTTGTTCACCTACACGCTGGACTGGCACGGGAATCCGCAGAGTGCGCCTGCGGCGTGGTTTCTGGATTTGTCCGAGAAAGAACTGAGGGAGTTTTTCAAGGATTTCAAGGAAGGCGCGGGAGCGAAGCTGAAGCTGGTGCCGGAGCCGTCTGAGAAATACAAGGTGTTGCTGCGGGGGAAATAGTTTTGATTGATGCGATGTGCGGATCAGGCTGTCACCCCGATTGGGGTGATGAATGGTTGGGACGGGTGTCCGGTGGTGTCGCGTTGCTCAACCACCGGCTACGATGCTGAAAAGCCTTCGGCTTGATGTAGGAAGGGCGTAAACCACCCGCATTTCTCACGATACCTCGCGTGGGAGAGCAAAGAATGCTGCAAGTTGAGCGCCCATCAGTATGACGACTTTAAAAATCGTCTAACGTTCGACAACTTTTAAAGTCGTTCTACATGCGCTGCGCTGTGAGAAATGCAGGCTAATCAGGTGAGGTGGGGCGAGTAGGGCGAGACGCCTCGCACGGCGGCCAAGATGGCCACCCTGCTCTTACGAAATAAGGGCAAATGGTGACGCCTCTCTGCAAGTTGGGCATGATGCTTTGCTAAGGACAAATCCAGCAAACGTAGCACAGCGAGAGCAGTGAAACTACGAATGCAATAACACCTGATGCACCTGAAGCCCCGCGTCGTCTTGCCGCCTCTCCGTAGATTAGGATGCTCAAGATTTGCCATGCGGTATAGCGATGCGTGATCGGGTCCAGAATTGGCGGCATGAATATGGGTGAACCTATGTGAGCGAAACCGCCTGATCATAGCAAGACCTTTCTACCTTGGCCAAGACGGCGCATAAAAGCGAAGCGATGCTCACAATAACCAAGGGAGTCAAAGAATGCAGCGGCCTATTTGGTTTCATGACAAAGATCAAAACATAAAAGAGATCCGCAGACGCTTCAAGCTTAGTGCGCCTTCTGCAAATGCGCCTGCAACAAATCTGCGCCGAAGTCGCCATTGAAATCGCGCCAGACAGTGTGGACGTGGTTGGCTTCGTTCTGAGTGTTGTCGTATTCTAGGAGGAAAGTTTTTCCCTGCACGCGGTAGTAATGCGGTTGGCCTTTTTCGCGTGAGCCAGCCCATGCAAAATGAACCGGGCCTCCAGTTAGGATTTGTTTCCAGCTTTCCTCGGCGATCTCGGGGCGGATGCGGAAGATGAATTCGCGGATGAGCTGATGGAGTGTTTCTTTTTGTTCGGCATTCAAGTCGGCATCGCTGATGCCCTCTGGGCTGAGGGGATCGACGTGGTGCTTGGCCTCGGTGATCATTTCCTTTGGCGCGGTGGTTTCGACGAGGGCTTTCTTCCAAAGATCATCGCTGAGCGAGACGGCGAGTTTGCGGCCGAAGTCTTCTTCGGCGCCGAGCACGCGGGTTCCTGCTCGAGGGCCAGTGCGGACTTCGCCGGGATTGGTGCCAAAGAAACTGGGCGTGGTGCGGAAAAGCGAACCGTCTTTTACGGTGATATTGAGTGAGAAATGATGGCCCTCGACGCGCCAGCCCCAGAGGCCGGTCATGGCGGGCTGGCCGAAGATGCTGAGAAAATATTTTTCCGGGTTGCGTTTCTCGCGCGTCGCGGCGCGCTTGGATTCATCGGTGCATTCCATGCCGAAGAGAACTTCCTCCAGGCTCATGATAGTGGTGGCTTTGAGATAGCCGCGATTGCTCAGGCCGGTGCTGAGCATGGCGTGGGCGAGTAGGTGCTGTTCCGGGGTCATTTCACGGAAGGCCAGACCTTTGCGTTCGCGAGGAATGAAGTGCCAGTTCTCGCGCTCCGGAGCGTCGAAAGTGAAGGCGAGCTTGTCTTTTTGCTCTGGCGAAAGCGTTTTGATCAGGGCGTTCGCCGTGTCCATCATTTGCTGGCCAGCGTCATGGGCGGGCAGGTAACTTGAGAAAAAAATGAGCGAGGCGATGACGGCAGGCGTCGCGAGGGTGGTGGAGAGGCGTAGGGTGCTCATGTGGGGAATTGTATGTGGGGAATTGTATTGCGTTCTTCAAAAACGTTGCTGGCGCGATGAAAATCTCAAACTATCTTCAAAATAGCAAGAGCAGTGTTGACAGTTTTCTCCAATTCTTGATAACCTGAACAACTTGCCACGCTGGCAAAAATCAATTTCATCCTACAGCTTTCGGCTTTTCACCCATGTATTCCAACGAAGACTATCTGCTCCAACTGCTCCAGGAAAACGGGCATGTGACTGATCGTGACCTGAGTCATGCCAAGGGCACCATGAAGCCCGGCGAGACGCTCATGGACAGCCTCATCAAGTCCGGCATCGTCAGTGAGGATGATGTGGCCCGCACCATGGCGGTGAACTCCGGCATGGAGTTTATGGATCTGGCAGGGTTTACCCCTTCGGCGGATATCAAGAACGTCGTGCCAGAGGAGATAGCGCGACGCTACAAGGTGGTTCCGCTGGGCTATGAGCGCGGGCGCTTGCAGGTGGCCATCACCGATCCGAATAATTTTGAAACGCTCGATGCCCTGCCGCATGCGCTGCACACGGACATTGACATCGTTTGCAGCACACCGGGCGCGATCCGGGCGCTGATCACCGCCATTTATGGCAACGATGGCGAGATGGCGGACACGCTCATCAAGGGTGTTGAGGTCGGGGCCAAGGATTCGGATGCGCCGATCATCCGGCTGGTGACGAACTCATTGATGGAGGCATTCAAGAACCGGGCCAGTGACATTCACATTGAGCCGATGGAGAGAGACATGCGGGTGCGCTACCGCGTGGACGGTGTGCTGCATGACATCGAACATCATCCGAAAAAACTGCACTCATCGATCATCGCTCGCATCAAGATCATGACGGGCAGCATGAGCATTGATGAAAAACGCGTGCCGCAGGACGGGCGCATTCAGATGAAGTTTCAGGATAAGGAACTCGATCTGCGCGTCAGCATTATTCCTACCAGCAATGGCGAGAGTGTCGTCATGCGTATTTTGGACAAATCCTCGCTGCGGCTCGGACTGGCCGACCTCGGATTTTTCTCGGACGATCAGGAGGAATTTGAGAAGCTCATCACGCTGCCCGATGGTATTATCCTCGTCACCGGTCCCACAGGTTCCGGCAAGACGACGACGCTGTATGCCTGCCTGAACTTCATCAACCGCCCCGACCGCAAAATCATCACCGTGGAAGACCCGGTGGAATACGAGCTGCCGGGCATCAACCAGGTCATGGTCAAAGAAGACATCGGCATGACCTTCGCCGCCGCCCTGCGCGCCATGCTCCGTCAGGCACCGAACATCATCATGATCGGGGAAATTCGCGACATGGAAA
This sequence comes from Verrucomicrobiota bacterium, assembly GCA_043757085.1. Taxonomy (GTDB): domain Bacteria; phylum Verrucomicrobiota; class Verrucomicrobiia; order Verrucomicrobiales; family Verrucomicrobiaceae; genus VFKE01. Next base: position 21,769 of record JAYVQB010000241.1, on the reverse strand, counting down.
CAGCGAGCATCGCCATCAATGCCTCGCTCACCGGCCACCTGGTCTTCAGCACGCTGCATACGAACGACGCACCCAGCGCGGTGTCGCGTCTGATGGACATCGGCATCAAGCCCTTCCTCATCGCCTCCTCCATTCGCGCCATCGAAGCCCAGCGCCTGGTGCGCAAACTTTGCGTCGAGTGCCGGAAGCCGGGTGTCTTGTCGGAAAAAGAAATCCGCTCGCTCAGTCTCGATCCATCACAGATTTATGGCGCGAGCATCATGGTTCCCGAAGGTTGTCCGAAATGTCGGCACACTGGATATCGCGGGCGAATGAGCCTCGTGGAAATCTTCAAGATCGACGACGAGGTGCGCGGTATGATCAACCAGCAGATACAAGGTCCGGTCCTGCGTCGCCGCGCCCGTGAACTAGGCATGAGAACGCTGCGTGAAGACGGAATCCGCAAGGTGCTCGCAGGCGCGACCACCGCCGACGAAGTCGTGGAGTCCACGATGTCGGATGACAACTAGAGCCGGCAAACCTTCTTAATTAACTTTCCAAACCAAATCATATGGAAGCGCAAGCAGTGGTCGATACACTCAAGCATCGTGGACTTCTCGACGAGGGGCAGGCCGAAGACCTGGCTAATGATGCCAGAACGTCCGGCAAGGACATTGTGGAATTGTCTGTGGAATACGGACTTTTCCGCAATCAGGATGAATTCTGGGCCATGGTGGCCGACGAGATCGGCGCAGAATATTACGATCTGGCCACCTTCGAGCCGCCTTTGGAAATCCTTCAGGCGGTTCCCGCCGGCATGGCCCGACTGTGCGGCGCGTTTCCCATCCAGCTGGCGCCTGACGGTCTCCACGTTGCGCTGACGGATCCGCTCAATCCGCAGATCATCGAAGATTTGCGCTTCGGTCTGGGGATGAACATTGTCCCGGTCGTCGGCAGGCAGGAAGAGGTGCAGGCGCTCATCGACCGACATTACGGCACGGGAACCGACAGCATTCAGGACATCTTCCAACAGCTCGGTGTTTCCGGCAAAGGTGGGCTGGAAAAAGGCGGACTGGAGGCCGAGGCCAACAGTGCGCCCATCGTGCGCTTCGTGGACATTGTCCTCAAGCAGGCGATCAAGGAAAAGGCCAGCGACATTCACTTCGAGCCTTTCGAGCACGAGTTCAAAATTCGTTATCGCGTGGACGGCGCGCTCTATGAAATGGCACCGCCGCCGGTGCATCTGGCCAACTCCATCATTTCGCGCATCAAGGTCATGTCGAACATGAACATCGCCGAGCGCCGACTGCCGCAAGACGGTCGCATCATGACGGTGGTGGAAGGCAAGCCGGTGGACATGCGTGTTTCCACCCTGCCCACGCAGTATGGAGAGAGCGTCGTGCTCCGCGTGCTGGATCGCTCCTCGATTAATCTCCAGCTTTCATCGCTGGGCCTGCCGAAATTTCTCTTCGACTACATTCAGGAAACCATTCACAAGCCCAACGGCATTTTCATTGTCACCGGCCCTACTGGCGCAGGAAAGACCACCACGCTCTATGCCGCGCTCAAGGAGATCAACACCATCGACGCCAAGATCATCACGGCCGAGGATCCAGTCGAATATGAAATCGATGGCATCATGCAGGTGCCGGTGAACGAAGCTGTCGGCCTTACTTTCGCCCGCGCGTTGCGCTCCTTTTTGCGTCAGGATCCGGACCGCATCATGATCGGAGAAATGCGCGACAAGGAAACGGCGCAGATTGCCATTCAGGCATCGCTGACGGGGCACTTGGTGCTGAGCACCTTGCACACGAATGATTCAGCGGGCGCGATCACGCGGCTCATTGACATGGGGGTGGAGCCGTTCCTCGTGGCCGCCACCTTGGAGGGTATCCTTGCCCAGCGCCTCCTGCGCACCATCTGCAAGGATTGCCGCACAACATATGATCCCAATCCTATTGTTCTCAGCCAGCTCGGTCTCTCACAGAGCGACATCGGCGCCAAGAAATTTTCCACGGGAGCCGGTTGCCCCACATGCTCGAACAGCGGCTACAAGGGTCGCAAGGGCATCTATGAGCTGCTCGATATCAGCGATCCCATTCGCGACCTCATCACCCAGAAAGCGCCCACGCTGGCCATCCGGCAGAAGGCGATTGAGCTGGGCATGGTCACCCTCCGTGATGACGGATTAAGAAACATTTATGACGGTGAGAGCACCATCGAGGAGGTTCTCAAATACACCTGAGCCACCCGCATTTAAAAATCCTTTTATTTTCTCAGTGGACAAGTGAGCATCGGAAACGGTAAGCTTTTCCAGAAATCAACGAACGACGAGACCTCCACAACATCCAGCCATGCCTAAATTTCACTACACCGCCTTGGATCAGAACGGCCAGGAAACCTCCGGAGTCATCGAGGCACCGAATGAGGTCGATGCCGTCGGACAACTTCGTCGCAGCCAGCTCTATCCGACCCAAGTGGTGGAAGAGGGCAAGGGCGATCTTTCCAAGATCAAGCGCGCCTCCCGCAGCTCCGGTGGGGCCAAAGGTAAATCCAAGGTCGGCTCCGGCGGTGGTGGTGCCAGCGGCGGCGCGAAAGTGAAGAGCAAGGTCTTGATGCTTTTCACCCGGCAGCTCGCCACGCTTATCGACTCCGGGCTTCCTCTTTTGCGTGGATTGACTGTGCTCGGCAGGCAGGAGCCAAATCCGATCATGAAGAAGAGCATCAATACGCTCGCTGAATCCGTTCAGACCGGCAGCACCTTCTCCGAGAGCCTCCAGCAGTTCCCGAAAATCTTTAACAAGCTCTATGTCAACATGGTCAAGGCTGGTGAGCTTGGCGGTGTTCTGGAACTCGTCCTCAACCGTCTTGCTGAATACCAGGAAAAGGCCCAGAAGCTCAAGAACAAGATCGTGGCCGCGATGGTTTACCCCATCATCGTCATGTTCATCGCCAGCGCCATCATGGTCTTTCTCATGACTGTCATCGTGCCCAAGTTTGAAAAAATCTTCGATGACATGCTTCCCGGCGGCAGAAATGACCTGCCTGACCTCACTAAGTTCGTCATGGGCTTCAGCCGCTTCATGCAGGACAACTTGCTCCTCATCGCGGGCATCATTATCGCCCTCATAGTCGGCTGGCAGATTCTCAAGGCCAGCAAGGGCGGCAGAAAATTCATCGACGCCATGAAGCTCAAGATACCGTTGTTCGGCGACGTGCAGCGCAAGAGCGCCATCGCCCGTTTCACACGCACACTCGGCACCCTCGTCACCAGCGGTGTGCCCATTCTTCAGGCTCTCAACATCACGCGTGAAACCGCAGGCAACATCATCATTTCCGATGCCATTGGCAAGGTTCACGATGCCGTGAAAGAAGGTGAAAGCATGGTCTCCCCGCTCGAGGCCAGCAAGGTCTTCCCGCCCATGGTCGTCAGCATGGTGGACGTCGGCGAGGAAACTGGCCAGCTCCCCGAGATGCTTCTGAAAGTGGCCGATGTTTATGAAGACGAAGTGGACAACGCCGTCTCCGCACTGACTTCTATGCTCGAACCGCTCATGATCGTCATCCTCGCCGTTGTCGTCGGCGTCATCGTCATGGCGCTCTTCCTTCCGCTCATCAAGATCATTCAGGGAGTCAGCGACGCGAAATAATGCGGATCCACCCAAAAATCCCCCAACCTATGAACAACCATCTCAACCCGCCGGCGCGGCGAGCGCCGGCGCCGGCCTTCACGCTCATCGAGTTACTCGTCGTCATGGCCATCATAGCCCTGCTGGCTGCGCTCTCCTTTGGAGGCTTCTCCCATGCCATGCAGGCATCCCTTAGGAACCGCACAGTAGGCACCCTCAGCGCCCTCAGTGCGTCACTGGAGCAATACAAGGAAAAATTCGGCGAGTATCCCGATCCCGCCAACCCCGCCACGCTGGGCGGCTCCGGCAACATGCGCATTGGTGGTGCCATGATGCTTTACCAAGCCATCACGGGCGACGGCTCCGACCAGATCAAGCTGGCCACTAGTGTCGTTACCAAGCCCTCCGACGGCATCGTGGATGACACTGAGCGCCCCAACGTGATCAATGGCGACTTCGTGCCCATCAAGGACAACAACGGCACTTGGAAATCCAAGCTCAACGCCGCCTTTGTTTCCAGCTCCAACCAGTTCATGCTCATCGACGGTTTCGGTAATCCGTTCCTCTATGAAAAAGGCGGCAGTGCCGATGCCATTAACGTCACCTATGACCTCTGGTCCATCGCCCAATCTACGACCAAGGACGCCACCATTTATACACTCGCCATCAAAAAAGACGGCACCAAAACTGCCCCGTGGCTTAAGAACTGGTGATCAATCTTCCGGCTCGTCGCCGAATCTTTTTTAACTAGACCCCATCATCGCCTTGTCAATGACGACACCTTCCGGCATGGTCTTCTGATGCGGCAAATTCGGAGGTCTTTTCTCTTAAGCACACTGCTAGTCTCGGCGGGGCTGGGATTCGTCTCGGCATCGGCTCGCGACACGGAGCCCCAGGTTGAAGTCGTCTTTCAACTGCCCTTGGCCCCGGCCGGCATGACGGTTACTCCTGGTGGAAATTTCATCATCAGCGTCAGCTTCGACGAGAAGCCGCAGAACCGAGTCATTGAGGTGACAAAAAAAGGAGAATCGAAACCGTTTCCGACCGAAGCGATCAGCCAAGCGGCGGAAGGCGAACCGCTCACCTTCGACTCTGTGCAAGGCATGCAGACCGACAAAGATGGTGTGATCTGGATGCTCGACAGCGGCCATCGTGGTGAAGTGGTGCCGAAAATCATTGCCTGGGATGCAGGGCATAAGAAACTCCATCGAATCCTGAATTTCTCGCAGCCCGCAGTTTTGCCGGGATCGAATCTCAATGATCTGGCCGTCGAACCCGATCACCCTTTCATCTATGTTTCCGACCAGGCTGGCGGTGCCGATGCCGCGATCATCGTTTTGGATCGCAGCACCGGGCTCGCGCGTCGAGTTCTTCAGGGGCATCCCTCCGTAGTGCCGGTCACGGGACTGGATTTGATGATTGACGGCCAGAAAATTCAGACCCGCCGCCTAGATGGAACCGTGGCCGACCCCCAGGGCGGAGTGAAACCGCTGGCGCTCGACCGGCATGGCGAGTGGCTCTACTTCGGGCCCATGCGTTCGTTGAAACTTTATCGCATCAAGACCGAGCATCTTCGCAATCCGGCGCTCAGCGCGGACAAGCTCGCAGGACTGGTCGAAGAATATTCCGCAAAACCTCTCTGCGCAGGCATCACCCTGGACTCGAAGAACAACATCTATGTCGCCGACCTCGCTGGCAAGGCCATCGGGATGATTACCGCCGGCACTAAACAATATCGCATTCTCGCGAGCGATCCCCGCTTCCTCTGGCCCGACGGCCTTTGCTTCGGTGTGGACGGACGGCTATACTTTTTCAGCAATTCTCGCAATGCCCGCCCCGTCAATGGTGCAAAAACTGCCGCTGAACGACCATCCAATCATTTGTTCCGACTGCAAACTCCCGCCTCCGGGCGCGTTGGGGATTGAATTCCGTTGCGACACCGCAAAATTTCGGTTGAGAAATTCCACCCGCCGCCGATGTTCGCCGCCCTCCCGCAACAAAGGTAAATGCTCACGTGGCGGAATTGGTAGACGCGTAGGATTCAGGATCCTATGGGGAGACCTGTGGAGGTTCGAGTCCTCTCGTGAGCACCACTTACAAAGAAAAAATGAATCAGGATGAAGGGAACCGCGGGCAGGACGCGACCTTCGTGCGCGGAGCATTTGCGAAAATCGCGCCGCACTATGTGCTCACCAATCATGTGCTGAGCCTGGGCATCGATGTCCTCTGGCGTCACACCACTGCCCAGGCTGTGGCCAAGTTGCAGCCGCAGACCGTGCTCGATCTTGCCACTGGCAGTGGAGATTTGGCGGCGGAGATTGAGAAGCGCTGTCCGCAGGCTCACGTGCTCGGCGCAGATTTCTCCGCCCCGATGTTACAGGAAGCAAGGCGACGCGGATTGAAAAATCTCATCGTGGCGGATGCTATGTCCCTGCCCGTCGCGGATGACTCCGTGGATGTCGTCACCGTCGCGTTCGGTCTGCGCAACATGGCTTCGTGGTCCGGTGCCTTGCGTGAAATGGCCCGCGTGCTGCGACCCGGCGGCGCGCTGTTTGTGCTCGATTTTTCACTGCCCACATTCGGCCCGCTGCGCAGCGCGCATCTTTTTTATCTGCGCCGCATCATGCCCTGGATCGCCGGAAAGCTCACCGGGGAACGCCAAGCCTACGATTATCTTTGCAGCACCATCGAGAAATTTCCCGCAGGCGAAGCGATGTGCGCGTTGATGCGCGAGAACGGATTTGCCAGCGCCAAATTCCAGCCGCTCAGCTTCGGCATCGCGTCGTTGTATATCGCGACCAAGGCGGGTGATGAGATTTGCGTTGTTTTACCAGCTAACATAGGGTTATTGTGCATAGCATTGCATATTTATTGCACTAATATGCTGCAATGACGCGGCATTAATTGGTTTAGGGGATTCGCAACACGGGAACAAGTTGCTGCCAGGAATAACGAACCCGAGCTGGCTTGAAGAATCACCTTGGCGCTACTGGACCTTTAGCGGGTTCTTTTGTCTTGGGGTCATGGTTCTCGCTGTCCTGCCGTTTGTGAGGAGGTGGCAACGGGGGATGGAAGGCCGAAAATGGTGGAAGGTGCTGTGTAGTGACAGCACCCCCACCGAAGTTGGCATTCTACCGGGACAACATTGAGGATGCTGTTCAGAGTGTGCTTGCCGATTTGAATTCCTGATGGCTCGCCCATGAGAATAGCGAGACGATATGAATGTCAAAACCATCTGCTACGCACACATGCAGGCCACCGGAATGGTGAATGATCACACTATAGATTGCTGGCGCTGGAAGGTGCTGACATAAACGGAGCGCGGGCTAAAGGCCCTCCCTCCCTCCCATCAGATCATCCTCGCGAACTTGGCCTCGATGATTGCGTCGAGATACCTGACAAGAGCTTCGTTTTCCAGCTTCGCGATCACATCTTCGATGAAACCGGTCGCGATCAACTTACGAGATTCATGATCAGATATACCACGCGCCTTGAGATAGAAAAGCTCGTCGGCGCTGATTGGCGCGCACGTTGCACCGTGGCTGCACTTCACTTGGTCGGCATTGATCTCTAGGCCAGGCATGGACGCGGCTTCGGCCTCGTCGCTGTTGAGCAAGTTCCGACACTTCTGGTAGGCGTCAGTATAATGAGCACCTTTCTCGACTTGGATAAGTCCGGCAAAGACAGTTTTAGACTGGTCGTAGAGCGCGTTTTTATAGAGCAAGTCGCTGTAAGTGCGCGGCGCGATGTGATTCTGCAAGGTTCTCATGTCCACGGTCTGCTCACCAAAAGGCAGGCTGACACCGAGCATCACACTGCGCGCACCTTCGCCGATGAGATCGCTCACGGTTTCATTGCGGCTGAACGCAGCGCCGAGGTGAAGCTGCAAAGCTTTGACCGAAGCATCACGACCGACCGTAGTGGAGGAGATGTGTAACGCGCGGGATTTGAGTGAAAGTTCTTGGGCGTTGATGTAAGTGATTCGACTGCTGGGACCGGCGACGAAGTCAGCGACGGCGATGCTCTGCGTGGCTTCGTCATGCAACGAACCGTGATGATCCACGACAGTGACTTGCGCATGATCGCCGGTGACAATGAGCGTGTGTGGGAAGACAAGCGCTCCTTCACCACTGGTCCAATGGAAGACTTCAATGGGATGCTCCAGCACTGCGTTTTTAGGCGCAATCACGACCACACCGGCGCGGACGTGGGCGAGATGCAGTGCGGCGAATTTCTCCGAGCCGAGCTGGGCTTCGCGCTTCATGAGGTATTGTTCAAGGATGTCGCCGTGGGATTTCAGCGCATCAGCGAAGGGGAGGCAAATGACCTCGTGTTGGGGGCTGCTAGCCCTCACACCATTTTTGACTGAGGGCTGGCAGCCCCCAACACTTGATTGAACAAGCACGTCATTTACAAAGATCAATTTCGCAGAAGTCTTCGCAAGCCCTTGCGACTGCTCGATAGCCTTCTTTTTATCTGCATCACTCGGCTCTGGTGCGCTGTGCAGCGTATCGAGAGCCAACCGCTTCGCGCTGGAGTAGCGCCATGCTTCATCCTTCAGGCCCGGCATCGGCATTGATTGAAATTCATCCCATGCTGCCTTGGCGCGATTCTGGAACCAGGCGGGAGCGTCGTTCAGGCGGGTGAAATCGGGCATGATTGATAAATAGACGGGCGATGTGGGTGGCGTTGATTTTGCCGCTTTTGATTTGGAACTGGGGACAGCGATAGACATGAGAAATTATCTTTGATTAACCTACCGAACCTTCCATCTCCAGATCAATGAGCCGCTTTAACTCGACGCTGTATTCCATGGGGAACTCGCGGACGAGGTCGTTGATGAAGCCGTTCACGGAGAGGCTCATGGCTTCGGCTTCGCTGAGGCCGCGCTGTTGCATGTAGAATATCTGCTCGGCGCTCACCTGGCTGACGCTGGCCTCGTGCTGAGTGGCGTGTTGGTTGCCGCGAACATTGATGGCGGGATAAGTGTCGGTGCGGCTGCTGCTGTTGATAAGTAGGGCGTCACACTCGGTGTTGTTCTTGCAGCCCTTCAAATGTTTCGGGATATGAACGAGGCCGCGATAAGTGGCGCGACCTTTGCCGATGGAGATAGATTTGGAAATAATGTTGCTCGTCGTTTCATCGGCGGCATGAACCATCTTGGCACCGGTGTCTTGGTGCTGACCGGTGTTTGCCAAGGCGATGCTGATGACTTCACCACGGGCGCGGCGGCCTTTCATGATGACTCCGGGATATTTCATCGTGAGCCGGCTGCCGATGTTGCAGTCGATCCACTTCACCTCGGCGTCTTCCATGGCGAGACCGCGTTTGGTTACTAAGTTAAAAACATTACTGCTCCAATTCTGGACGGTGACATATTGAATCTTGGCGCCTTTCAGCGCGACTAACTCGACCACGGCACTGTGCAACGTGGCGGTTTCGAACTTGGGCGCGGTGCAGCCTTCCATATACATGACTTCTGCGCCTTCATCGGCGATGATAAGTGTGCGCTCGAACTGGCCGAACTGCTCGCTGTTGATGCGGAAGTAGGCCTGGAGCGGATGCTTCACTTTTACGCCGGGCGGGATGTAGATGAAGGAACCACCGCTGAAGACGGCGCTGTTGAGTGCGGAGAATTTATTGTCGCCAGTGGGGATGACTTTGCCGAACCATTTGCGGAAGATTTCTGGATGTTTTTGCAAGGCCTCGCTGCTGTTCAGGAAGATGACGCCTTGTTCCTCGACGACTTTCTTTACGTTCGAGTAGGCGGCTTCGGAGTCATACTGCGCCTCGACACCGGCGAGGAATTTGCGCTCCTGCTCGGGAATGCCGAGACGGTCAAAGGTGCGCTTGATGTCATCAGGCACCTCGTCCCAGCTTCTCTTGGGCTTCTGGCCGTCGGACAGGTAGTAGCGGAACTGGTCAAAGTGGATGTTCTCCAGATCCTTCGTCGCCCAATGCGTCGGCATTGGTTTTTCGAGGAAGGTCTTGAGGCCGTGCTTACGGAATTCGCGCACCCAATCGGGATCATTTTTAACGTCGGAAATATAATCTACGGTCTTTTCGCTCAAACCCATGCCCGCATCAAATTTGTGCTGCTCGGGGAAGCGAAAATCGCCCACGCTATCCGCCCTGATGTCGGAGATGTCTGGAGTTTTGGTAGTCATAATTGGAGACTGAAAGTTATGATATATAGGTTATGCAGTAAGTAGTTCTGGTGCCGTTGATGAGACAGCATGCTCCAAAGGTTTGCCTTTGAGCCAGAGTTCAGATTCTGCCAGATCCATGTCATCATTCCAAATGATGCCGTAGCCGTGCGAGTCGGCTTTCACTGCGCGAAAAAAGACCTCATTGCGGAGTAATTGAAAAATCTCCAGATCAAGATTTGGCTTAAAGTCATAAAGCCTGCGCTCGCCATTGCGGAAGGAAACCAGCAACTGGTAATCAGGCAGCGCCTCAACTGACTTCACGCGCGGATATGTTGGATGGGCATTCATTGGTCCAGGCCAGGCAGTTGTTTGAAATTCTTTGTCCTCCACATGTCCAGCAGGGCGGCTTGGTGCAATTCTGCCCACTCGCGAACAAAGCGATGCGCCCGCTGCGGAAGATCGCCCTCCAGCATTTCCAAGGTCTCAATGGCGAACACACCAACATACTCTCCATACACGGCATGGAAATGGGCCGCACCATGTTCCGAGAAGAACATCTTGATGAGAATTCCGTAGAATCTGGCGACCGTTGGCATGTGGATGTTGGATAAAATATTTCTACGCGGCGTTCGCGAGTTCTTCCTTGGCCCAGTCGTAGCCTTTTTCTTCGAGGACGAGCGCCAGTTCCGGGCCGCCGCTGTGGACAATCCGGCCATCCACCATGACGTGGACGATGTCGGGCTTGATGTAATCGAGCAGGCGCTGGTAATGGGTGATGACAAGCAAGCCGCGCTCCGGTGAGCGCATGGCGTTGACGCCTTTGGAGACGATGCGCATGGCGTCGATGTCGAGACCAGAATCGGTCTCATCGAGCACGGCATACTTCGGTTCCAGCATCATCATTTGGAGGATTTCGTTGCGCTTCTTCTCGCCACCGGAGAAGCCTTCGTTGACGCTGCGGGCGGTGAAGCTGCGGCTCATTTCGAGTTCGTCCATGCGGGCGTAGAGGCGCTTGTAATAAGCTACCGCATCAATGTCCTCGCCTTTCGGCAGGCGGGCTTGCAGTGCTGCGCGGATGAAGTTGGCGTTGCTGACGCCGGGGATTTCAAAGGGATACTGAAACGCGAGGAAGAGTCCGGCGCGTGAACGGGCATCTACGGCAAGTTCGAGCAGGTCGATGCCGTCGAGCGTGACGCTGCCCTGCGTGACAGCATAGTCTTCATGACCGGCGAGCACTTTGCTCAAGGTGCTTTTGCCGGAGCCGTTCGGGCCCATGATGGCGTGGACTTCACCGGGCTTCACTTCGAGCGTCAGGCCCTTGAGGATTTCGCGGTCAGGAATACCGGCGTGGAGGCTTTCGATTTTTAGGGACATGAGGTTTAGTGTCTAGGAGTGAGAAGTTAGAAGAGAGAAATCAGTGCGGCAGGGTGCTTTGCTGCTTGGCGCATTCGGAGCAGAGACCATGCATCGCAATGTCCGTGCGGGTCACGCGTGCACCGGGCGGCAAGCTCCAGAACTTTGTGGGATCGAAGGCGGCGGTCGGCAGCGCATCGCTCACCATTCCGCAGGAGTCACAGTGGAAATGCACATGCTCGTGCAGGTTCGCGCAATATCGCGACTGTGAGCGCTCCACTTGCACCTGTTTGATCAAGCCGTTGGTGGTGAGGTGCTCGAGGCAATTATAAACCGTCGCCAGCGAGATATGGGGCGAGCGATCCTTCACACGGGCGAAGACATCGTAGGCCGTGGGGTGATCTGTTGATTCCGCGAGCACCTGGAACACCTCGCGCCGGTGCGGCGTCAGACGGACATCGGCCCCTATCACTGCCAGACGACAATCCAAACCACTGGGCTTGAGCGTTGATTTGCGAGGGTGAGGAGTCATAGTTGGCTACATATTAGAACGATTCTAATGTGGTGCAAGGTTCATTTTTAGAATTGTTCTAAAATATAAAGACGATCAGTTGCCACTTTGCGACAAGCCAAAACCGGAGTTAAAGTCGCGCTCGAATGAAACTCGGACTCATCGGTTGTGGAAAAATGGGCGGTGCGCTCCTCGCGGGCGTCATCAAGGCGAAACTCGTCAAGCCTGCGGATATTTCCGTGTGTGATGCCATCACCGCCGCGACCGCCGCGATGAAAAAGCAGTATCCTGCGCTCACGGTTTGTGATAGCGCCATCGAGGTCGCGAGCCGCTCCGATGTTGTCATCCTCGCGGTAAAGCCGAAGGACATGAAGAAATTGCTTGAGAGCATTTCGGAAAACAAAAAACCGAAAACAGGCAACGTCCTGTTCATTTCTATCGCCGCCGGTCTCACGATCCCACAACTCGAAGGCTGGCTCGGCGGAAAACAACGGGTCATCCGCTCCATGCCGAACACTCCAGCGTTGATCTTGCAGGGCACTTCCGCCTTCGCGCGAGGAAGCACAGCTACCGATGCGGATGCTGCCACAGCGCAATCTATTCTGGGTGCCGTGGGCATTGCTGCTGAAGTTTCGGAATCGCTATTAGATGCAGTCACCGGGCTGAGTGGCAGCGGTCCGGCTTATGTTTATAGCATCATCGAAGCACTGGCGGACGGCGGCGTTCTCATGGGATTGCCTCGCGTCACGGCGCTTCAATTTGCGGCACAGACCGTCGTCGGAGCCGCGCAGATGGTCATCCAGACTGGCGAACATCCCGCCGCGCTGCGGGACAATGTCACGAGTCCCGGCGGCACTACGATTGCGGGTCTTGAGCAATTGGAGAAACACGGGCTGCGTCATTCATTACTGCAAGCCGTGCGCGCGGCGACCGAACGGAGCAAGGAATTGGCGAAGCAGTGAAGCGAGACGCATCAACTACTTTGTCCAGCCCCGCAGCTTCACATGCACTTGTGCGGCCTTGCCCATGTAGTGATCCATCTTGTAGTCAATCGCCGCCTTGAGCATGTGTTCTTTCGCCTTGTCAGCGTGGCCGAGCGCTTCGTGATAGAGGCCAAGATAAAGATGGGCATAGCAAAGCTGATTACGCAGTTCCTCGCTGCCAGAATCGCCATTCTCTGCGGCCTTCATCACCGCTTTCTCGGTGCCTTTGCCGGAAAATAGTTCATGAACTTCTTTCATCGGCACTCGCGCATCGCCCTCGATTGGAATGAGCGCCTTGCGCGCAGCGGCAACTCCTTCCGCGCGGGCAACGCAGATAAAATGCCACGCCGCGTTCTCCACATCGTGCGGGTTCACTGTTTGATGCAGCTCAAACTGTTCGCGCCCCTTTTTGAATTCGCCCGCGTAGTAGAGCGACAAGCCGCGCTGCCAGAGTTGCGGTGCGGACTGCGGGGCGAGTTCGATGACCTTGTCGAACGCGGCGACGGATTCCTTCGGTTTCGCGTCATAGAATGCGCTGACGCCTTCGTGGAAGAATGCGTTAGCGTCTTTCTCTGCGGCATCGCTGATTGAGATAAGAAACAAAAATGTAAGCGTCGCAGCTATTGGGTTCATCCTCATGTCACTCCGGCTTGTAATATCTTCCCAAGACTTCCAGCACTTTAGCGCGGAGTTCATCGCCATTGACCTCGCCGTTGTGGCTCCAGATGATATCGCCATTCGGGGCGACGAGCACACTGTGGGGGATCGGGCCTGGCCATTTCGGATCGAGGGCTTTGATGAGTTCTTCCTGGTTCGCACTATTGAAGATGTAACTGTTGGTCGTGCGGCCTTCTGCCTTGAGCGAGGGCTTGAGAAGGTCAGGTAACGAAGCATGATTTTTTTCCAAGAACGCTTTAACGGTGTCCTTATCCGTGGCGTCGTCCATGCTGATCGTGATCAATTCAAACTCGCGCAGTCCGAACTTGCGCGCGGTCTTCACCAGCTCGGGAAATTCTTCCACGCAAGGGCCGCACCACGTGGCATAGACATTGATCAGGCGCAGCTTCTTCGTCCCGTTCTTGCGCAATGCCGCGACTCCCGCGGCGTCGATCAGTTCTACATCGACCGGCTTCTTCTCCCAGTTCTCGATCTCGGTAGCGACGGATGATTTTTTCTCCATCCATTTCGTCGAGCAGCCGTGCGGTCGAGTTTCCTCCACCGCCACCGGTTTGCCGGCGAGCAATGCTTCCACGGCATTTCGAGCATCAGGCGACTTCACGGTCGCGGGATCGGCGAAGCGCGAGTCATCGAACGCGCCTTTGTAGCGCAGTTTTCTTTCGGCATCAAAAACGAAAACATGCGGCGTGGCAAGGCAACCATAGGCCTTTGCCGTTCGCTGTGTCTCGCCGTCGTAGAGGTAAGAAAAGTTAAAGCCCTGCTCTTTCGCATGAAGCTTCATCTCGTCGAAGCTGTCGTTGTATTTTGAATAGCCCAGTTCGTCAGCGCGGAGGCCCGATGGATTGTTGGGATTGATCGCCACTAGCGCTACACCGCGATCCTTCGTGTTTTCCACCAGTTCTTTGATGCGACCTTCCGCAGCTTGTGAGTCGGGGCAGTGATTCGAGATGAACGCGATTACCAGCACCTTCGCGTCTTTGTAATCCGCCAGTGTTTGCGTCTTTCCGTCGATTCCCGGCAATGAAAAATCCGGTGCTTTATCGCCGATGTGAAGCTCGTTCAAATCTGCAATGGGTGAACTTTGCTTTGGTTTTGGAGCGGGCTTCATCGCTTCTTCGGAATAGCCGAGTGTCAGAAAGGTAAACGTCGCGAGCGTGATGAACAAATGTAGATTCATGGTGTAGAGGTTTGAGTAGTTTGACGAACAACATCTATCCACTTACTGATTCTGACAAGGAACGAAAAAGTAAGTCCAAAGAAGGGTCATTCCACCTTCGGCGCGGCGGGCAACATCTTAGATACCACCCAGAGCAGCGCGACGATGACTACGCCCAGTGAGGCCCAGAGCCAGGGTGAGCCGGTGCTGACTTCGTAGGTTTTTTTCTTTTCCGCGCGGAGAACTTCTTCTTTGCCGAGCGCGGCGTTTTGCTTCTGGGCGGCGAGGAGTTCTGTGCGAACGAGCTGCAAATCGTATCGCGGCGCGTAGGCGTCATTGTTGCCGTAGTAGAGCATGACGGGTGCAGTGTCGGTGACCTTGGTGACGACGGCACTGACGTTGTAATGAAGCTTCACATCGGCGATTTCAATCGGCGGGTTGTCGCCGTTATCCGTTTCAATGTAAAACACATCCGGCATGGCCCCAGAAAGATTCAGTGAGAACTCGTTGCTTTTGCTTTCGTTCTGCTTTGTCCATTGGGCGGAACCAAGATGCATCCGATATTCGTTGCCCATGTGATCCTTTTGCATTTCCCAAATGGAGAGTGTGCGATCAAATAAGGGCGTTGGCGAAGCGCAAGTGAGTCGTGTCGCTGGCAAGCCATCAAGCGGCATCGTGACTTTCCACAGCGAGACCGTGCGTCGCTTGGGGTCGCTGTCCTTAGCGATCTCTGGCTGGATGGTGCGACTGGCATTTGTGTGATCGATTAAAAACGGAATTTGTTTTTCATTCTGTATGACGCGCAGATCAGCGAGCGAGGTCTGAGCGTGAGCCAGCGTTTCGGCATCAAGCTCCACCCGAACGACACCAGTTTGTCCGGTGGTAATCGCTTTGCGGAAGTGCCAGCTCTTGAGATCAATATTCGCGCCTGCGGACTGCACATCTGGAAGTGCGGGCTGCTCTTTGTAATCAGGATTCAATGCGAGAGTTCCCGCCTGTGCTTTCGCAGCACTGCCCTGACGCAGTTGTCTGTCGAGCATCGCCAAATCGTAGCGCGGCGCGTTGACAGTGCGGTTGTCAGTGATGAGTTGCCATGCGCCGCTTTCCTGCGCGTAGAATACGAGCGACACTGGTTGCCGTGTGGCTTCGATGCTGCCCACATGCAACGGTGCGCTGTCGCCATTGTCGATGGTGAGCGTGAGTTGTGAGGCAGGAATCAGTTTATCAATCAGAACATCCAATGATTCGGTGCTGAGTCCGTCGTTTGTGG
The DNA here is from genome assembly GCA_043757085.1 of Verrucomicrobiota bacterium. Taxonomy (GTDB): domain Bacteria; phylum Verrucomicrobiota; class Verrucomicrobiia; order Verrucomicrobiales; family Verrucomicrobiaceae; genus VFKE01. The sequence continues at coordinate 6,061 of JAYVQB010000241.1, read as the reverse complement.
TCAGGCGATAGATCACCGTTGATGCGACAGGGATGTTCCGAGTCGTGCCGTTGTCGTCTTGCGAGTAGGAAACGGTGACGCGCCTGCTGAAGACGGGATCGGTTGCAACAAGCCGAAATGACGCCAGATGAAGATTCGCTGCGCCGAGATCAACCATGAGTGCGGTTGCGCGAGATTTTTCTTCCATTTTCGCAATCGCGACTCCATGCGAAACTGTGGCCTGCTTCTGACTGGTGAACTCGACGCGCGCGCCCGTGAAGGGCACGGGCAGCGTTCGTTTGTCATCGAACGTGATACGCAGTTTCCCATGAACGGCAGAAGGCAATGTAAGATGCAGATTGCTCGCGCCACTCGGCTGGCGGAAGACGACGACATTCTTTGCACTCTCAGTCCATTGCGATCCGTCGGCGCTGGTCTCAACGAGCGCGGGCTTGATGAAATTCTCCGAGGGTGTTTCCAAGATCACGGCTTCGATGGCATCGGCACTGCCAGTTTCCATGGCGATGACCGTCGTGCCTTCGAGGAGTGTGGATTTGAAATCGCGCACCGCAGCCGAGCGCGGCGGAGTCAGAGAACTGCGCTCAATGATGAAGGGCGTTTCCACGCCCGATGGCGAGAGAAGCCGGATGTCCTCAAGCTGCGAACGCGAGGTGTTCAATGTCTCCGCAGGAAGTTCCAGCCGAGTGATACCGGGAGTGGTGATGTCGGCCGGTTGCTGATGTTTCCATGCGGTAACGTCGAGGGCGGACAAGTGATGGCCGGTGCAGGCCACGCTTAACAAAAGAAGAAACGCGGATCGGTTCATGGTGTTATTTCTCGTTGGTGTTGGAGAGGAATCGTTGATAGAGGAACGAGGCCAACAGGGCGATGACCGCCACGGCCATGAGCGCACCAATACGATAGATGCTCGGCAAGCTCGCCAGATCGTGCAGGAAGAGCTTAAGCAAGGTGACGGCCAGCAAGCCAATGCCCGCATAGCGCGCACCCTTCGCGCCCGTGGCGAATCCGATGATAAGTGTGGCCAGTGCGAACACGCTCCACGCGATGCTGTAAGTCATGTCGCGTGCGAAATTGGCGCCGCCAAAGCTCAATGTGATAAAGCGCGAGCCTGGCTCAGTGAAGTAATCGGCGATCTCAATGTTCAGCAACAAAAAGAGCAACACTCCTCCGAGCGACCAGAGCACGGCGCGCACATTGACATCTCCGACGCGATCATTCGGCGCGGTGAGCCAGCGCGCCCCGAGCATGATGCTCGCGGCGGCGATGGTGTAGCTGTAGAGATGCCAGTTGAGGATGGCCGTCGCGCCGCGCGGATAATATTCGAGCACGGCGGGATTCAGCGCGAGCCGCGCGAAAGCGATGACAAGCAGCACGAGACCCGTGCCGATCAGGCCGCGATGCGGCACGCGCTTGAAAAGCCAGATGAGTGCCGCGCCCTCCATCGCCCAAGCTAGCGTGAGCCATTGGCGTTCAAACTGGATTGGGAAGATGAGCGTGATGAAAAGCAGTGCCACGCCGCCGAACCACGCGAGCTGTCCGTTGCGCGCATCGCCTTCGGATTTCACCGCACGGAGCACGCCGAGAAGACTGATGATGCCCGGCAGCGCGAATACGGCAGGCACTAGGCCCAGTCGATCCGCCATCGCGGGAAAAGAATCCTTCATTGCAGCATAGATCAAAACGAAATGCCCGATGCCAGATGCGGCGGATGCGGCCCAAGGCAGCACGGAGTTTTTGAAAGTGTCGCGGAAGAAAAACGGATATACGGTGAACAGCAGATGCACACCAGCATACCAGCAGAGCGGTGTCCACGGCTGCTCCGCATTGAAGTGCGCTTGATGCCATGCACCTTCGAGCGCGACCATGCATCCGAGGCTGGCGAGGCAGAGCGACGGAACTCGCGCGATCTTGGCGAGTCCGAGCAAGAGCAGCACCAGCAACAGGCCCAAGCCGAACACGGGCGATGGATTCAGCACCGGCAGTCTCTGCGTGGCCATGATGAGCAACACAAATGGCAACGCGGCGGACAGGACTGGAAGCGCAGAAGCGACTTGGTCATTCAATGTCGGCTTGTCACCATCGCGCTTGAGCACGCCGGAATAGCGTTTCGCCAACCAACAGCCCGCGATGACGAACACGGCGGCGAAACCTCCGAGCACGATCAAGAATGAAGGCAGCGCAGTGATTTGCGGTGGCACTTTGCACAGCCATGAAAAAACCACCATCAACGTCAGCACCAGTGCCGCGATCACGGGCAGAAGAACTCCAGAAATAAGTGCAGCAACAATCACACACAGATCGGCCAGCAGAATCGCAGGCCAGATGATGAACGAAACTTCCTCCAGCCGCAGCACGGGCAGCAGCATGAGCACGATGATGAGCGGTGGGAACCACGGACTGAAGGCGCGCGGCACCGAGAGGCCTTCATTGCGGAACTTGCTCCAGACAATGGGAAACGCGGCGTGCATGATGCCGAACACCAGATAAACGATGAGCGCGCTGCCCAGCATCTCTGGCTTGAGGTGCTGCATCGTCCAGATGCTGATGTGCAGAAACGTCGCCAGACCCGCGACGATCTGCGAGATGCTCATTCTCGGCGCTATGAGCACGATGGCGAGCGCGGCGATGTTGATGAGGAACGCGTAACCATACAGCAAGAACGTGCGATTCGTGATGCTGTCGTAGTCGAGAAACACAAAGGCGGCGAGCAAGCCGAACGCACAGAGCGCGAGCGATGCGCCGAGCGGATGGTTGTCTTCATCATTCGCCTGACGTGTGCGCCATGCCGCGACGGTAAAGATGGCGATGAAGAAAATGACGATGCCCATAGGTATGAGCGTTGCCGAGCCTTCGTAGTAATGTCCCGAGTGGAAAAACTTCGTGAACCATCCAAGTTGCATCAGTGCCGTTCCGGTTGCGGCAAGCGATGAGAGAAAGAGCCAGCGACGATGCTTGGCGACCATCAGCAGTCCGATGTCGAGCAAGGCAATGTAGCCGAACAGACCGAAGGGATTGTCCTGTCCAGTGGAACAAAGAATTGGAGTCACAAACCCGCCCAACATGCCGAGCACTGCCACGACGAGCGCATTCAGTCGCACTGAGAGCAGGAACGCAACCGCAGTAATGAGCGTCATCAATCCGAAGGCAAACATTGAACCCTTCGGTTCTTCTCCGAACAGGTGGTAGAGTGAGTGAGCGCCAAACGAAACGCCATATAAGATGAGCACACCGGATGCGCAAAAAGTTTGCGCGAGCACGGTGTAAGCTTTTCTCTTGTGAACGAAGACACCGGCCACCAGAAGTCCCGCGCCCATGATGAAGCCAATCGCGACCCGGGCGGCGGGCGGAATGAGATTGTGGTCGAAAGAATATTTAATGAAGAACGCGACACCAAAGAACAGCGCAAGACCGCCGAGCCACGCGAAGAGTTTTACGCCGAGGAATTGTTCGAAGTTGAGCGCGGGAGCTTTGGGTATCCTGGGCGGTTGCGGCGGGGGAATGGATGGCAATACTGGCTCCATCACATGAGTCTTTTCAGCTGGTGTAGCGGCATTTGCCGCAGCAAGCGGCGGGGGAGTGATGCTGGGAATTTTCTCACGCGGGAATGCAGGCGCACCTGGGATTAATGGCACTTCTTCTTGAGGGCGCGGTTTCAGTTTCGATTGTGTTTCGACTGCTATGGGCGGCGTTATGGTTTCATCTGATTTTTCGTGTCGCATTTCCAACTGACTAATTTTTTGCTGCATCTCGCTCATCTGAATGCCCATGGCGCGAAGGCGTTCGCGAAGATCTGCTGTTACTCGTTTTGCCTCGCCGGATCGCGCGAAGGCGGCTATTGGCAGAATAAAAATGCAGACGATGAGAACGAGTCCGATCAGGATTAGAATGCCTTCAATATCATGCATGAGGTGATGTTGGATTGAGACAAATTTTGAAAAGCAGAGAGATTGAAAACCTCACCGTTTCTCCACTTTCACCGTGCGCGTGAGTTTGAGCGGGGCGACGATTTCAGCCTTGGAGCCGGGCTGGCCGTTGGCGCCTTTACCGAAGGCTCCGCTGTATTTGAAGGTGCCGGTGAATGCGGTGTGTGAAGAATGGGGGCGAGTTTCATGGCGGGCAACAAGCCATGAGGCATCCGACAGGCAAGCGATTACGCACGCTTGACTCGACTCGTCTCGACGCGCCTAGCCGCAGCAGTAGGGGACAGGGGAGCATCGAGTTGGGAGCCGTAGCGCGAACTCCAGCTCGCCGCTCGCGCAGAGTTGAGCGGTGAGCATGCAACCGAGCAAAGTGGCAAACTCAGCGGCAAGGGCCAGGCCGAGGCCGTGGTGGCAGGCATCGGTCCGCGCCATGTCCCTGCGCCAGAATCGCTCGAAGAGATGCGGCACATCGGCGGCAGTGAGGTCTCCAGCTTGGTTGAAAAAATGGAGCGTCACCGTGCTGGTCGTGCGGCTGGTGGTGATGCGAAGCGGGGTGCCGACAGGAGCATGTTCAGCAGCATTGGCGCAGAGGTTCCCAAGGATCACGCCGAGCAATGCGGGGTCGGTATAGCCGGTGAGGTCGGGTGGCAGTGTGGCGTTGAGCGTGATGCCGCGCCCGGCGGCACGGGCGGCCCATGGTTGCCATGCGGCTGCGAACATCTCGGGAAGAGAGACCGGTTCGCAGTGCAGGGCGCGCGCGGGGTCCTCAGCGCGGGCAAGGTCGAGCAGGCGCAGTGCAAGCGATTCCATGCGGAGCGTGGTTTTATGCACATCGCGCCACGACTCTGCGCGCTCGGCTTCCGTCGCGGGCGTGGTGAGATTCATTTCGGCCAGGGCGCGCAACTCGGCGAGCGGAGTGCGGAGTTCATGCGCTGCGCTTGCGGTGAATCGGCGCTCGCGGGCGAAGGTAGATTCGAGACGGGCAAGAAGCTCATTCAAGCGCGCGGCAATGGGGCGCAACTCGGTGGGTAACGATGCCACGGCAAAACGCGTGTCGAGCGATGCAGCATCCACACTGGCAACGCTCACACCAAGACGATCCAGTGGCCCGAGGCCGCTGCGCACGCCCCAACGGACCAAAATCGCTAGCACGGTCAGGGCGCTGGCGCCGATGACGAGGAGGCCAGTTCGCAAGGCAGCGAGCGCATGATCCAGCGGTGCGCGATCACGCCCGACGATGAGCACGACTTCGAGCGCCGGCACGCTACTGCCTTTCCTCTCATCGTCCTCGCCGTCCTGTGGTGTGAAGTGCAGGCTCGCGCAACGCACGGCGCGGCCATCTGAAAGCGTGATGTCAAAATAATCTGGCGTCTCCGGCGAGCCTGCGCGCATCGGCAACGCAGCGTCGCCGAGCGACCGGGAGCGTTCGACCTCGTGGCCGTCGGGCGTGCGCAGAAGAAAGATGTCGGAGCCGTTGCTTCGCTCGAATTGCGGCATCGCTTCGCCCGCGAACTCAAGGTTGATCGCGCCCTGCTTATGCTCCGTGAGCGCCGCGAGCGACTGCGAGGTAGCGCGCAGTGTGGCATCAAATTCCGCAGTGAGTGCTTGGCGCATCTGCCAGTGCAGCGCGGTGCCCGCCGCGCCCAGCAGCAAGCCGCCGCCCATGAGCAGGCGTAGTGTGAGCTGTGTGCGGATGGATCTCATACGGCGTCAAACACATAGCCAAGTCCGCGTCGCGTGCGGATGTAGGCAGCACCGATCTTGCGCCGCAAGGCATAGACGGCGGTGTCCACGACGTTGCTCATCGGCTCGACATGATCGTCATAAATGTGCGCTTCAATCTCAGCTCGCGGCACGAGCTGGCCACGACGAAGAGCGAGGTATTCGAGCAGCCGCCACTCTCTCGCGGTCAATTCCACGGCAGCACCCTCGCATCGCACCTGCCGCGCGGCGAGGTCCAGATCGAGTCCGCCAACCCGCAATGTGCTCGATTTGGCACCGTAGGCCCGGCGGCACAGCGCCTCAACACGCGCGATCAGCTCTGCAAGCGCGAAGGGTTTCACCAAATAATCATCAGCGCCCTGTCGCAGTCCTTCGACACGATCAGCCACCGTGTCCCGCGCCGTCAGCAGCAGGACGTG
>JAYVQB010000240.1:0-1913 GCA_043757085.1 Verrucomicrobiota bacterium | reverse complement strand
GCGTTGCCTCAAAGCGGCAGCAGGCTGCACGCAGTCCAAGGTGTTTCAATCTGGAATCACTCAAAGTGCATTCGCGCGATGTCGCTTCTGCGTTGCATCCCATCAAAGGAAATCTTCCCTGCGGCGGCATAGGCTTTGTTGCGGGCTTCATCGCGAGTGTCGCCCTGAGCGACGACGGCGAGAACGCGACCGCCGTTGGTTTCGAAGGTGCTGCCGCCGTTCCGCTTTGTGCCGCAATGAAAGGCGCGTGCATCGTTGATGGAATCGAGTCCGGTGATCTGGTCGCCGCTGCGCGATGAGACAGGATAGCCCGCGCTGGCGAGGATGACGCAGATGCTCCAGCCTTCGGCAAAGCGGATGAGTTCCGGTTTGAGCTGGCCCTTGGCGGCGTTTAAAAGATAACCGACGACATCGCCACCGAGCATGGGCAACACGGCTTCAGCTTCGGGATCGCCGAAGCGACAGTTGTATTCCAGCACCTGCGGGCCGGTGGGCGTGAGCATAACGCCAAAGTAGAGAAAGCCGCGATAGCTGAGGCCGTCTTTGATGAGGCCCTGAACGGTGGGCTGAATGATATTCGTCTCGATATCCGAGAGCAACGCGGCATCCACGAGGGCTTTCGACGCGACTGCGCCCATGCCGCCGGTGTTCGGGCCTTCATCATTGTCGCCGATGCGCTTGTAGTCACGCGCGGGCATGAGGATGTGATACTGATCGTCACAAACGGAAACGAAGAAGGAGACTTCCGGGCCGCAGAGACATTCTTCAACGATGATATCCCCTTCCCCGAAGGTGCGCTTCGTGAAGACTTCATCGAGGAAATCGTTGGCGGCGGTTTCATCCGGGCAGACGGCGACGCCTTTTCCGGCGGCAAGTCCATCGAACTTCAAGACCACCGGATAGCCAGTGATGGCGCGCTGGGCTTCGTGTTTGGTGTGAACCACACTAAAGGCAGCTGTGGGAATGTTATGCCGCTTGAGGAAGTGCTTTGCGAAGGTCTTGCTGGCTTCGAGTTGCGCCGACTCTTTCAATGGCCCCCAACACGGGATGCCAGCCTCGGCGCAGAGATTCGCGAGTCCACGATCCTTCACGAGATAGGATTCTTCACCCGCGATGCAGAGATCAATTTTCTCCCGCTGCATGAACGCAATGAGTTCGAGCAAATCCTTGGCCTCCACGCGCGTGGCGAGATCGGCGATGGCGTCGCTGCCGGGATAGGCGAAGATCGTGGCGTCTGAGTTTTCCCGAAGGGTGCTGATGATCGCGTGCTCACGCCCGCCTTTTCCGGTCACTAATATTTTCATGATTCAAAACAGATCGTAGGCCCGCCCGGTCTTGCCTTCGTGGAAGCGGACGAAGGCTTCATTGGCGACGGCATTCCCGCCCGGAGTGGGATAATTCCCGCTGAAATACCAGTCGCCGCAGCGAGGCTGCAATGCCTGATGCAGGTTTTCGATAGTCTGGTAAATGACGCGGATTTCGCCTTTCCAAGTGCCATTGGTCGGCCTGACCAATGCGGCGACTTTGTGGGAAATTTCCTCGTCGGTGAATGAATCGTAGATGCCCATCACCACGTTGCGCTGTTCCTTGATGGGCTTCTTTATCTCGGCGACGCAGGCATCGTAGGTGTGCTCGATAACATCGTGACGATGCTGATCCTTCAGCAGAGCGATGGCGGCCTGAAAAGCGATGAATTTGCCCAGCTCGCTCATATCAATGCCGTAACAATCGGGATAACGAATCTGCGGCGCGGTAGAGAGAACGATGATGCGCTTGGGGTTCGTGCGTGAGAGAATGCGGAGAATGCTCTGCTTCAAAGTGGTTCCGCGAACAATGGAGTCGTCGATGATAACGAGGTTGTCCGTCGGCTTCACCACTTCATAGGTGATGTCATAGACGCTGGATACAAGCAG
>JAYVQB010000239.1:0-7339 GCA_043757085.1 Verrucomicrobiota bacterium | reverse complement strand
TGCGCAACGGCATGGGCGCTTTCGAGTGCAGGAATGATGCCTTCAAATTTCGACAAATCCTGAAAGGCCTGCAAAGCCTCGCTGTCCGTCGCATAAGTGTATTCCACGCGGCCTGCATCATGAAGCATCGCGTGTTCCGGGCCAATGGCGGGGTAGTCGAGACCGGCGCTGACGGAATGCGTCAGATCAATCTGGCCGTCGGCATTTGCCAGCAGCCAAGTTTTCGTGCCTTGAAGAACGCCAAGCTGGCCGCCTTGAAACCGAGCAGCGTGACGCCCCGGCTTGATGCCTTCGCCCCCGGCTTCGACGCCAACCATGCGCACAGCTTTGTCTTCAAGGAAAGGATGGAAAATACCAATGCTGTTGCTACCGCCGCCGACACAGGCGACGAGCAAATCTGGCAGCCGTTCCTCGCGTTCCAAGATTTGCCGGCGCGCTTCCACGCCGATGATGCGATGGAAGTCGCGCACGATCATCGGGAACGGATGGGAGCCGAGCGCGCTGCCGAGAATGTAATGCGTGGTGCGAACATTGGTCACCCAGTCGCGCATGGCCTCGTTCACGGCCTCCTTCAGCGTTGCCTGTCCGGCAGTTACCGCGACCACTTTCGCTCCGAGAAATCTCATGCGCGCGACGTTGAGCGCCTGCCGCTCCATGTCCACCTGCCCCATATAGATGACACACTCCAGATTGAATTTCGCGCAGACCGCAGCCGTGGCCACACCATGCTGACCAGCGCCGGTTTCCGCGATGATGCGTTTCTTTCCGAGGCGCAGAGCAAGGAGGGCCTGACCGAGGGCATTGTTGATTTTATGCGCGCCGGTGTGCAGGAGGTCTTCGCGCTTCAGATAAATTTTTGCCCCGCCGAGTTCCTGCGTCCAGCGTTCGGCATGATAGAGCGGCGTGGGCCGTCCGACATATTCCGCGAGCAAGCGGTCGAGTTCGCTTTTGAATGCAGGATCATTTTTTGCCCGTTCATATTCCGACGTGAGTTCGGTCAGCGCCGCCATCAATGTCTCCGGCACGAACATGCCGCCATAGGTGCCGAAGTGGCCATGGATATCAGGGGTCGGTGAACTTTGCAGGGCGGCTGACATGAGCGGAGAAAGTAGCGCGGTTGTTCGTCGCGCACAAAGGAAATACGAACGCGACCCTTGATCTCACCCATAGCAAAAGCAAATATCTCCAACCCTTTAAAAAAGATGGAGCGCAAGTATGGCGAAGCCTACTCGCCACTTGTGCCTCTGGAATGTGGCCACACGCGAGACCATATTCTAGGCGAGTGGTCTGGCGACACACGCGCGCTCCTTCTCATTTGATGCCGTAACCCTATTATGCGAAAACTGATTCCTGCCGTCCTCGAAAAATCGAAAGCTGAATATGGCAAGGCCGCGAAGGCAGGGGCTGAATAGCAATCTCTGGCAATTAATTCGTGTTCATTCATGTGAATCCATGTTTGAATTTCCATCTTAAGGATGAAACTCTCTATCATCGTCCCGGCATTCAACGAAGAACGGTTGATCAGCGAATCATTGCGCCAGATCAATGCGGCGATGACAGCATTTACCCAGCGCGGCTGGGCGACCGAACTCATCGTGTGCAACAACAATTCCACCGACCGCACGGCGGAACTCGCGCAAGCAGCGGGGGCAAAGGTTGTGTTCGAGCCGGTCAACCAGATTGCCCGTGCGCGCAACACTGGTGCTGCCACTGCGACGGGAGATTGGCTGGTGTTCGTGGATGCCGACTCACATCCGACAGCAGCGTTGTTCTCCGACGTGGCGGAGCAGATTGTCTCCGGCACTTGTCTGGCGGGAGGTAGCACCATGAAACTCGATACGACGCTCCGACTGCCGCGCGTGGTGGCGTGGTTTTGGAATCAGGTCAGCCGCGTGACCCACTGGCTGGCTGGCTCGTTCATTTTTTGTGAGGCCACGGCGTTTCGTAGCGTCGGCGGATTCAGCCATGAACTGTTTGCCGCTGAAGAAATTGAATTCAGCCAGCGGCTTAAAAAACAGGCCCGCGCCAGCGGAAAGCGCATTGTCGTTTTGCATCGTCATCCGCTGCACACCTCAGCAAGAAAGATTCATCTTTATACATTTCGCGAGCATTTGTCTTTCATGACCAAGACTATCCTCGGTCGTGGCCGTTCGTTGAATGATCGCGACGCCTGCAACATTTGGTATGATGGAAGACGTTGAAATTTTTCCTGATAATGCGTCCATCCCTTGACTGAAATACTCTCGAACAGAATCATGACCGCAAAGCTCAACATCGTTTCATCGCTCGCAGCCCTGGCGCTCTTTTTTCTGCCGTGGATCGACATCCAATGCAGCAATCGCAGCATGGCCACCCAGTCTGGATTTCAAATTATTACCGGTGAAGGAACCGTTTCCAAAGAGCTTGATAGAACGTCGAGAATCGGGGGCAGAACGCGCGGCTCCTCCAGCAAAGATGATTCGATGGGTGTTTCCTTTCTGCTTGGCATCGCGCTCCTCGCAGTTGCGGGAGCGCTGGTGGTTTCGATTCTGATTTTCAAAGGCACTTCGGGAATCCATCCAGACGCCGCAGGTATTTTATGCGCCACTGCCTTGGTGATAATTGTCATTCAGATGGCGGTCGGTTTTCCTGTTATGCAAAAAATGTCGGAAGACGCTCCGAGGGACAGTGGGCGTCAATCGGCCAATGATCCCCTTGGCGCGGCTGGTGCAGAGATGGCCGCCTCCATGTTTCAAGTGCGCACACTGCCCGGCTTCTACTTGGAGTTGCTGGCCCTTGGCATTCCCACTCTGATCTTAGGAAACAGCCTGCTCGATAAAATAAAGAAACAATAACTGGGATCATCGATGTGAACCGCCGCCATCTTATAGCCTCCGCCATCGGACTCACTGCTGCCAGCGCTCATGCAGCAGTCGGCTCGGCGCCTGTGACGACCAAGAACCAAAAGAACCGCATAGGTGTCAGCACTTACTCGTTCTGGCCTCAATTTGTTCAAAAGCAATTTTTAGAAGATCACATGTTTTATATGATATAAGTTTCTCATGCCTGAGTTAAGCCGCTTCTACGGAATCCGCATAACGATGTATCATCGTGAGCATGGCGTGCCGCACTTCCACGCCAGATATGGCAAACATAAAGCCGCCATCGCTCTTGATGGCACAGTGCTCATTGGTGGCCTCGGCACCTCGGAAATGAAACTTGTCCGACAGTGGATTGCCCTGCACGGTGCAGAACTTGCAGCAAACTGGAAGCTCGCCACAGAAGGAAAAGAGCTTCCCACCATTAGCCCTTTGGCTTAATATGTCATCATCCATGAGCACAACAACGACCACCTCACCCACACTCGAAGACTGTGAAGTAACCAGCCTGCGCAGCAATGGCGATCACCGCCTCTGCCTCCGCTTCCGTGACGGCTTGATTGCCGAGTTGGACTTTATCGACTGCGTATCGAAGGAGCATGGCCCGCAAACTGAGCCTTTGCGAGACGCGGCCTACTTCTCTCAAGTGTGGCTGGATGACGGCGTGCTCACTTGGCCAAATGGCTACGACATCGCGCCGGAAACGCTTCGCCTCTGGGCAGAGCGTGGCTACTGCGATTGAGAAGTTAGCCCGAACAAAATCCTTCGCAGCAAATTTCTCGCACGCACGTCTTCGGTGGCTATGATGAGCGCATGAGCGATAAAAAACTAAAGCTGCTGGGCCGCAGCGAACACAAACTTCCGAAGTCTCCCAACGAAGCAAAGCTGGAGACATTTCCCAATCGCACACCGGGGCGGAACTACCGCATCACGCTGACTGCGCCGGAGTTCACTTCCATTTGCCCAGTGACGAGCCAGCCTGATTGCGCCCATATTGAAATTGTCTATGTGCCGGATAAGTTGTGCGTGGAAACGAAGTCACTAAAATTCTATCTTGCCTCCTATCGCAATTTCCCTGCGTTCAATGAAGCCATCGTGAACCGCATCCTCGACGATCTCGTCAAGGCCTGCGCTCCGAAACAAATAACCGTGCGCGGCGAGTTCGGTTCGCGCGGCGGTATCCAGCTAACCTGCGAGGCGCGCTTTCCCGACTGGCATGACCACGAGGAGGCTGAATGCGGCAGCGGTGGTTGTGGGCATTGAATTTTCAAGATGAAAACTCTCGTTCTCCTTTCCGGCGGTATGGACTCCGTTACGGCGCTGCATTGGGCCGCGCGGGAGCATGAGGTCGTCGGTTGCGTGAGTTTTGATTACGGATCAAAGCACAATCACAGGGAAATCCCGATGGCGGCATGGCACGCGGCGCAGCTCGGCGTGAAGCACGATGTCATCGCGCTGGATTTCGTGAACCAGCTTTTTGCTTCCGATCTTTTGCAAAGTGGTGGCGAGGTTCCTGACGGTCATTACGCAGCTGATAACATGAAGTGCACCGTCGTTCCTTTCCGCAACGGCATCATGCTTTCCATCGCGTGCGGTCTTGCGGAAAGCCGCAACGCGGACGCGCTGGTGATCGCGGCGCACAGCGGAGATCACGCGATCTATCCCGACTGCCGTGAGCCGTTCATGCACGCGATGGCGGAGGCGATGAAGCTTGGCACTTATGCGGGTATTGCTTTGCTGCGCCCGTTCATGAATTGCGATAAGACGGAGATTGCGCGGCGTGGTCGCGCGCTGGGCGTGGACTTTGCGCACACTTGGAGTTGTTACAAAGGTGGCGACATTCACTGCGGCAAATGCGGCACCTGTGTCGAGCGTCGCGAGGCATTCATCCTCGCAGGCATTTCCGATCCTACGGCTTATGGTGAACTCTCCCCGCTTCCGGAGAAGCCCTGACATTATTCTTACAATCTTCTGACAGTGCGCTGACTCATCGCCCGCGAGTTCTGGCAAAATGGAGGCCATGAAAACAATTCCATTCATCATCGTCATGTTCACCACCACCGCCGTGCTTTACGCTGCGGACAAGAAAATCCCAAACCGCCTCATCGACTATCAGGGCTTTCAGAAAGGGGCGGCGGAAGTCGCGAAAGTTCGCGAACAGCGAAGAATCACCGAGGAGCAGTTCATCAAAATGGCCGCGGAGACTGGCACCATTGTCTATGACGCCCGCAGTGCCGAGAAGTTCAAGCTGCTCCACGTGAAGGGTGCCAAGCATCTCAGCCTGCCCGATGTTACCGCCGAGGAACTGGCCAAGATCATTCCGGACAAAACCACGCGCATCCTGATCTACTGCAACAACAACTTCCTCAATGAACCCGGAGCGTTTCCCGGAAAAATAATGACCGCCTCGCTGAACATCTACACCTTCAACACCCTGCACAGTTACGGTTACGACAATGTGTATGAACTTGGCCCGCTTATTGACTACCAGAAAACCAAGCTTCCCTTCGAGGGAACCAGCATCACCAAGTAGGTGATGCTGCTTTCGGACGCTCAACTTTCAACTAGCCGCGATCTTCTTCTCACGGCACTCACTACAAAAATCCACACCCTCCGCATTCACGCGGAAATCTAGCTTCGGATCATCAATATCAGTTTTGCCGCAAGCATGGCATTTGTGAAGGAATGAACCTTCCGGCAATTGTGCGGAGGTGAAGCGGCCTTTTCGCTCCGCTGCAACCGGGCGCTGGCTGGCTCCTTTAAGGAAGCCGGGACCGAAGGCGATGATAAAATTTAACATGGAGAAGATGATGGGCAATCTCGCTTCCGGGGTGTCGAGGATCGCCAGAAATAGCATCGCGCCACCGAGTGCGGCGATCCATTTAACCTTGACGGGCAGGATGAAAAAAAGGAGGAATTCGTAATTGGGAAAAAAGACCGCGAAGGCGAACAAGATGGTCGAGTAGAGCGGGATGCCGAGAGCGGCGCAGTTAAAGATCATCGCGCCCAAGACTACTGCGGCCATGCCGCCGAAGATGTAGAGATTGAGCCGGAAGGCACCCCATGCTTCCTCCAGCCCTTTCCCCATCATGGTCATGAGCATCACGGCGAAGAAGAGCCAGATGGGATGATAGGCAGGGGGAGCGAACACCCAGGTAACGAGACGCCATAGTTCTCCATGAAGCACTGCGCTCCGGTCGAGGACAATGAACCCGCCAAATTCCGGCTTGATCTTGATCATCACCCACACCACCACTTGAAAGCCCGCGAGGATGTTCACGAGTCCGGGAATGGCGTAACGTCCCAGCTTGTTTTCGAGCGAATGGATCAGTGGCATGAGGCGTCATCTTTAGACGAATCTGCGTTCACTGCCAGCGGGAATCGTGGGTTTGACAACACTGACGCATTCTTCACATTCAGGGGCCGTGAACGAAAACGCATCCTTGAGACGATCTCCGCTCCATGAAAAACATGTGGCACTCGGCGCGCGCATGGTGCCGTTCGCGGGCTGGGAAATGCCGGTGCAATACAAGGGCATCGTGGATGAACACAAGGCCGTGCGCGAGCGCGTGGGCATCTTCGACATTTCTCACATGGGCCAGTTCCTCATCGAGGGCAGGGGAGCAGAGGCTTTTCTTAACCGAGCGCTGACCAATAACGTCAGCCTGCTCATGCCGGGCCAAGGGCAATACACACTTCTGTTGAATGCCGACGGTGGCGTGATTGATGACCTCATCGTTTACCGGCTGAGCGAGCGGGAATTTTTTCTCGTGGTCAATGCCTCAAAAATTGATGAAGACCGCGAGCAATTGAAATCACTGGGCTTTGGCGAGGATGTGCAGTTCGCCGACATCAGTGCGCAGACGGGCGGCATCGCCGTGCAAGGGCCGCGCAGTCGCGATGTCTTCAAGGCGGTATTCGGCAGCGAGGCAAGCTTCCCAGAACACAACACCGCCCTCGTCAGCGTCACTGCGGATGGAGTTCTTTATCTCTGCGGCACGGGTTACACGGGCGAGGAAGGGTTTGAGTTTTTCGCGCCCGCTTCGGTGATTGGCGACTGGTTGGAAAAACTTATCGCCGCCGCGCGTGATGCGGGCGGGATGCCCTGTGGCCTGGGTGCGCGCGACACGCTGCGGCTGGAGATGGGTTATCCGCTCAATGGCAACGACCTCGCGCCGGACAAGACGCCGCTGCAAGCCGGGCTGGGGTTCTTCGTTGATTTTGACAAAGGCGATTTCGTCGGTCGCGATGCGTTGCTCAAACAAAAGGAATTCGGTTTGCCGACGAAGCTCACCGCCTTTCGCATGACTGCCACTAGCCCGCCGCCGCGCCCGCATTATCCCGTGTGGTGTGGAGATGTCTGCCTCGCGGAAATTTGCAGCGGCTGCTTGTCTCCCTCGCTCGGTTATGGCATCGGCATGGCTTATTTGCCCACAGCAATTTCAAAGCCGGGCAATGCACTTGAAATAGAAATTCGCGGC
>JAYVQB010000238.1:0-7350 GCA_043757085.1 Verrucomicrobiota bacterium | reverse complement strand
GCAGTCTGCAAGGTTACACCTTCCTGCTCGGGCTGGGACTGGTCGTGGCTGTTTACCTTGCCGTGTTCATGACGGCAAAACACTGATTCATCTATTTCTCCGTGAGTCCTCTCATCATCATCATTCTGCTTCCCATCATCGCGGCGCTCGCGATCTGGCTGGGCGCGCCTGCGCGGTTCACTGCGGTTGCGGCGTCACTAGTCAATCTCGCGCTCACACTGGGCCTGATCGGCGGCTATGCATCGGCGGGCGGGGCCATGATCTGGAAGAGTTCTCATCTCGTGCTCACGAACCCGGCCATTCATTTCGCAGTCGGCGCGGATGGAATCAGTCTCGCCATGACCCTCCTCACCATGCTGGTCACCACGGCGGCGATCTGGAGCATTGTGGACAAGGATCGTATTTATTACATCGCCTCGCTGCTCATCAGCGCGGGTGCGCTCGGTGCGTTCCTCAGCACAGACATCTTCTTCATCTTCGCGTTCCACGAACTCGCCTTGATTCCGACCTTCCTCATGATCGCGCTTTACGGTCACGGAGATCGCAATGTCGCGGCATGGAAAATCACAATTTATCTTGGCACTGGCAGTCTGGTGCTGCTGACGGGACTGCTCGGAGTCGTCTGGTTGTGCAGCCCGCAGAGTGGCATGACCTTTGACTTGGCCAGCCTTAGTCCATTTGTCGGCAATGATAAAACCGGCTGGTGGGGTTCAGCTTGTTTCTTCACGCTGCTTCTCGGATTTGGAACACTGGTAAGTCTCTTCCCTTTTCATAATTGGGCCGCACCCGCTTATGCGAGCGCACCCACACCGGTCGCCATGCTTCACGCCGGAGTGCTGAAAAAATTCGGCTTGTATGGCCTCATTCGTATCGCGCTCCCGCTCTTTCCCGGAGCCATGCAGACGCCGTGGATTCAACACGCGCTGCTGATCATGCTCTTGGGCAATATCCTGATCGTCGGCTATGTCACCGTTCATCAGCGGCGTCTTGATGAGATGCTGGCGAACTCCAGCGTGATGCACATGGGCTATATCTTCCTCGGACTCGCTGCGGGGAACGCCCTCGGCGTGAATGGCGCATTGGTGCTGATGTTCGCGCACGGCATTTCAATTGCGCTATTGTTCATGCTTTGCGGTAAGTTGCGCACTCACCTCGGCACTCTGGAAATGGACAAGCTCGGCGGACTCGCGGCCAATGCCCCGTTCCTCGGAGTCGTATTCGGCATTGCCGCATTCGCCTCCATTGGCCTGCCGGGCCTGGCCAACTTTGCGGGTGAACTGCTGGTCTTCCTCGGCACTTTCCAATCGTTCGCGTGGGACAAGGGATTCACGATGCTGCACATCACCACCATTCTTTCTCTGCTGGGCGTGGTCATCAGCGCGGTTTACATGCTGCGCGCCTATCGGAAAATTTTCTTCGGCGAAGCCACAACGGGTTTGTTCATGAGTGATCCCGCCATCGCGCAGCGGGTTCCGATGTTCTTGCTCGCAGCCGTTCTGCTGGTGATCGGCTGTCATCCCGCCACGCTGCTCAATTTGATCCAGGATTCACTCGCGGCGCTGAACTTCAAATAACCGTTGGCAGTATGTCACCTCTTTCCATCGAAATCAGTCTCGGCGTTTCCGCCTTAATCCTGCTGCTGCTGGAATCGTTCAATATGGTGCCGCGCAAAAGCATTGCCCATGCGGTGATTGCGCTACTCGTCGCCGCGTTGGCTGCATTAATTTTTTCACCCACTGATGTGGTGCCCGCATCGCTTGGCGAATTCTACCGGCTCGACAGTCTGGCCTATTTTTACAAGGGTCTCGCACTACTAAGCACACTGACGGTGACATTTATCTCGCTTGAATACGCGCCGGCGATCAATCAGTTCGTCTCCGCAAATCCTGATAAAACGAAGGACGCAGGCTTGGGAGAATTCTACACCATGCCGCTTCTCGTCTGCCTAGGGATGATGGTCATGGCCTCGGCCAATGATCTCGTGACCATTTTTGTCTCGCTCGAACTGGTGACGGTAAGTTTCTATGTGCTCGTCGCGTTCATGCGGCGAAGTGCCGGTTCGCTGGAGGCCGGAGTGAAATATCTTATCCTCGGCGCGCTGAGCACCGGTCTTCTCGTTTATGGCATGGCTTGGCTCTACGGACTTACGGGGAAGATGACGCTGGCTGGCATCACAGATAAAATCGCACACTGGCAGGGGAGCAATGTGCCGCTGTTGTTTGCCGCCGCGCTCATGATTGCGGGACTCGGCTTCAAAGTAGCTGCCGTTCCATTTCATATTTGGGTGCCGGATGTTTATCAAGGTGCGCCAACGCCAGTGACCGCATTCCTTTCAGTGGGCTCAAAAGCAGCGGGCTTCATTGTGTTGACCCGCGTGGTGCAGACTTTTCTCGCTCCCGATTCGGCCATCGCTCCGGAAGTAACGCAGATGCTCCTCGTGCTCGCAGGCGCCACGATTCTTTTTGGCAACCTCGCCGCCATAGCGCAGACGAATTTCAAACGCTTGCTCGCTTATTCCAGCATCTCTCATGCAGGCTATCTGCTGCTCGCATTGGCCTGCCATGCGTCAGGACTGGGCTTCACGCCGTCCGAGATTGTCGCTTTCTATCTGGCGACTTATCTGCCCATGACCTTCATCTGCTTCCTCGTCCTCGCTGCCGGGCGCGCGCAGGGAATCGGTGAAGACATCGCCTCCCTGCAAGGACTGGCGCGCACCTCGCCTAAGATCGGATTCGCGCTCACACTGGCTCTGGCCGCGCTCGCGGGCTTGCCGCTCACCGCCGGATTCATGGGCAAGTTTCTCGTATTTTTCGCCGCAACTCTCGATGGAAATTACGCCTCACTGGTGATCGCGATCATCGGTGCCGCCGCCGGGTTTTACTACTATTTCAAAATCATCCTCGCGCTGCATTCCGAGCCAAAAGCAGGAACGCCCGTTATATCTTTGAACTTGGGTTCGCAGATTCTGATGGCCTTATTTGTTGTCGCCATCATCGCAATCGGTGTGTATCCCGACTTGATTGGGCGGCTTTTACACGCGGGGCATTGATCACATTGTTGCGAAATACCAATCCGCCAGGACCGCTCTGCTCCATCGCTTTGCTCCGAACCGTGCCGATCTGGAAGACATGGTGCAGGAAACTTTTGTCCGGGCCTGGTGCGCGGTCGCTGACCTTCAAAGCAGTTTGTTTGTCTCTTCCTATATAACCCCGTGACCCAAGTTCCCATGGATCCATCTGAAGTTCCCGTCAAAAAATCGCGAAGCACTTGGAAGGCCGCATTGCTGCTGCTTGTTGTATTCTTTCTCGGAGCCGGATGTGGCATCGGTGGCAGCATGCTATTGCTACGGTTCTGGATTCGTCTGGCCGTCACATCTCCCGTAAGCAATCACGGACCGCTCGACAAGCTGGCATCGCGAATCGAAAACCATCTGAAGCATTCATTGAAATTGAGCGATGACGAACTCCGCGCGGTGCATGAAGAACTGGCTCTCAGCACCCGAAAGGCGAAAGAACTTCGGCTTCGTGTGGGCGATGAAGCGCGGGGGCTTGCCGAGGATACGATTGTCCGAATCGGCAGCCATCTCCCCTCTGATAAACAGGCGAACTGGCGTAAGCAAGCCACGGCCAGGCTGGAGCCGTGGGGCTTGATGCCGAGCGCGAAGGCGGAAACTGCGCCGAAGAAAGATTGATTCATCGGGGCAGGGTTGCGCGTCACGCACGTCGGGTGCAAGGTCGCGTCCTATCCCAATCCGATGAACCCGCGTTATCTCCAGCCTGACTTCGATACTTTCCAAGCACGAGCCACTTCTGGCAATCTCGTGCCGGTGTGGGTTGAACTTGCGGCGGACTTTGAAACACCGCTCTCCGCTTTCCAGCAGATTGATGACGGACGTTACAGCTTTTTGTTGGAGTCGGCGGAACTGACACAGCATTCGGGTCGCTATTCACTACTCGGCAGCGAGCCGCGATTGATTTTCACTGCGCGTGGGAAGGAAATCGAAATCGAAGAACGCGGAGCAAAGCGCAAGTTTACTGCGGAAGGCGATCCGTTGCATGAACTGGAAAAGATCATGGCACCATTCAAGCCAGCAGGTCCCGCGCCACTGCCAGTGTTTCACGGTGGGGCGGTCGGCTATCTCGCTTATGACATGGTGCGCTATTTCGAGCCGACTTTGTCAGCCCCGCCGCCGGATACACTGGGTTTGCCGGACATGGTTTTCATGATCGCGGACACAGTGCTGATCTTTGATCACAAGCATCGCAAGCTCACGATTGTGGCGAACGTCTTCACGCCCGACTTCGCATCGCTGCGTGAAGCTTACGATGCCGCGCAACAGCGTATCTCGCGAGTTATCGCCAAGCTTGAAGCGCCGCTCAAGGTGAAAGCACTGCAAGCCTTTGCGCCCGATGCCGCGACCGGTGCACCCGCGCCGACGGGCAACACCACGCAGGCGGAATACGAAGCGATGGTTCTCGCGGGTAAAGAATACATCAAAGCCGGCGATGTTTTTCAGTTCGTGCCATCGCAGCGTTTCGAGACCGAATACACCGGCAGCCCACTCGATCTCTATCGCGCGTTGCGCCATGTGAATCCTTCGCCTTACATGTTTTGCCTGCGATTCCCTGACGGCTTCTCGCTCGTCGGCAGTTCGCCAGAAGTGCATGTGAAATGTCTCGACGGCAAAATCGAAATCCGTCCTATCGCTGGAACTCGATGGAGGGGGAAGACTTCCGCCGAAGATGATGCCCTCGCGCAAGACCTGCTCGCTGATCCTAAGGAACGCGCGGAGCACATCATGCTGGTTGATCTTGCGCGGAACGATGTCGGGCGTGTATCCGAATACGGCTCCGTGAAAGTGAACGAGCTGATGATCGTGGAGCGATACTCGCACGTCATGCACATTGTCTCCAACGTTGAAGGCAAGCTGGCACCGGAGCGCAACGCCTACGACGTGATGCGTGCCACGTTTCCGGCTGGCACCGTGAGCGGCTCGCCGAAAGTCCGCGCGATGGAGATCATCAACGAATTGGAAAAGAACAAACGCTGTGCCTATGCCGGAGCCGTTGGCTATTTTGGATTCGACGGCGCGCTGGACAGTTGTATCGCGCTGCGCACCTGCGTGCTCAAGGACGGCAAAGCCTTCGTTCAGGCAGGTGCGGGAGTGGTTGCCGACTCCGATCCGACTTACGAATACAACGAGTGCATCAACAAAGCGCGCGGCATGCTGCGCGCGATTCAGCGGGCGAAGGAACTCGGCGTGTAGTTGCTGGTTAGCGTTTCAAGATTTGACTGACAAATTGCGTCAGCGACTTCGTTGCCGGGTCATCGGGCAGGCCGAGGTCGTTGTTGAGCTTGGAGTGATTGCTGTCTTTCGCGCCAAAGACAGTCACGGGGACGCCAGCATCTTTCAGCATCATGCCAAAATGCACCGCCTGCGCCGTCGTGTCAGGATGGGCTGCTACGTGCAAAAGTAGAAATGGGGGGATGCCCTTATCCTTCGCGACATGATTCACGGCGGAGAAGTCTTTGTGCTTTGCCGGGTCGTCCCCGAATTGCACACGATGCCCTTTCTTGATCGGCGGCAGTCCATGCACACGCGCCCGTGTCTCCGCGACTTCAATCATCGCGGGCACGTCATAAGTGTCCCCATCGACCGCCACGCAGCCCTTGAGCACATCGAAGCCGACGCCTTGCTCCTTCAGATAACGTTCGTCCGTGCAGATAATTGCTGCGAGTTGCGCGCCCGCAGAGTGACCGCCGACGAGCACTCGCGTGGGATCGCCGCCATATTCAGCAATGTGCTTTTCCATCCAGCCAAACGCCGAAGCCACATCGCGGATGAGCGTGCCCATGTCCACCTCGGGGAGCAGGCGATAAGTGGTCGAGACAAAGACGAAGCCCTTGTCCATGAACCATTGCGGTTTCAGTTTGACGTCGGATTTGTCACCAGTAACCCAGCCGCCGCCGTGAATCCAGAAGACAACCGGCGCGTTCTTCGCATCCGGCGGCGAGTAGATGTCGAGCACATGGCGTTCGTGGCCATCGTCAAGATAGCGAATGTTTGTCTTCACGTTTTGTGCGGATGCGAATGAGATGAACGTGAGGCAGGCGAGTGTGATGAGTTTCATGTTGTGCGGATGTTGATATGGAATGAGCGGACAATGTTTTACTTCTGCGCTGTGACATACTTGGCGAGATCGCGCAGCGAGATCACCTTACAGCCTTCGTCCTTGAGGTGCTGCATATAACTCGCGAATTTTACGGGGTCGGTGTTCACCCACGGATGTTTGATGTCCGGCACACCATGGAAGGTCATCACCGCGATCTTGCCGTTGCGAGCTTGAGCGACTGCCGCCTTGAATTGTTCCAGCGTGCTGTCCGGCTTGCTGTCGAACGCCTGTGGTAGAGTCAAGGGTTCGTCGGTGGCAGGATCGAACGCCTTCGCGCCGCCAGCACGGGCGAAAAGATATCCGCGTTCACGCAGCAACTTCACCGCCGCCTCGCTGGTCTGGTAGGCTGGATAACAAAAGCTCACCGGCTTGGGAATGCCGAATTTCACACATTGCTGCTCGATGAACTCCACATCGCTCGCCAACTGCTCCGGCTTCTGCTTGGTCACCATCTCATGCTTGCGGGTGTGGTTGCCAATCTCAAAGCCCTGTTCATGCAACGCTTTGATCTGCTCCCACGTCATGTAGTGCTCCTTGTCTGCATTGAACTCGAAACCTTCCGTGATGAAAAACGTCGCGCCAAATCCGAGTTTCTTCAGCAGCGGTGCCACGAACGTCGCATGGCTGGCGACTGAGTCATCGAAGGTCAGGACAACGAGCTTGTCCGGCACGGGATCCGTCGCGCGGAGACTTGAAGTCATCTGAATTGAAAACAGTGCGAGCAGGAATAAGTAGAAGCGGTTCATGGC
This sequence comes from Verrucomicrobiota bacterium, assembly GCA_043757085.1. Classification (GTDB taxonomy): domain Bacteria; phylum Verrucomicrobiota; class Verrucomicrobiia; order Verrucomicrobiales; family Verrucomicrobiaceae; genus VFKE01. The sequence continues at coordinate 428 of JAYVQB010000238.1, read as the reverse complement.
GGGAAAGTTTAACACAACATTTTTTACTTCACGAGCACTGGCACATTCGCAGTGGCAACGTGGCCCTTGCCATCGGAGACGGAGACAAAAACGCGATACGGGCCGGGTTTGGCTGGTGCCTGAATAGTCGCGGTTGAATCCTCCGCTTTGATGAGGCCGTCGATCTGGGGCGGGCGGACTTCGTGACCTTTGTTGTCTCGCTTTCGCAAGTCATCAGTGATTTGCCAGCGATACTGGAGGGTATCGCCATCAGGATCGGAGGCGCTTATTTTGACGGTGAATGAATCCGATGGACTGAGAGTGGAGTCGCTGCATTTGATGGATTTCAATTTGGGTGCGCGATTGGCGGGCGCTTTGTCGCTCCAGAGTTCCTGCAACACATCCGCCGTGGCAGTTGAATCGCCGTCATCGTTGAAGATGCCGAACCA
>JAYVQB010000237.1:0-1925 GCA_043757085.1 Verrucomicrobiota bacterium | reverse complement strand
TGACATCTTTGCCGCGCCGCCCCCAGACATCGTGCTGGAAGCCACGCAGGCAGTGAATCGCGGCAAGGGCGTGCTTTATCTCTACGGCAACTACGCGGGCGACATCATGAACTTTGACATCGGTGCAGAACTCGCGGTGGAGGAGGGGATTGAAGTCAAGACGGTCATCATCGCCGATGATGTCTGCTCCGCGCCGCCAACAGAGAAACACATGCGTCGCGGTGTCGCGGGTTTGGTGCCAATCGTGAAGTTGGCGGGTGCTGCGGCCACAGTGGCGGATTCCTTGGATGAACTGGCGCGCATCGCTCAGAAGGCTTGTGACAATACCCGATCCGTGGGCGTGGCCACCAAGCCCGGCAGTATTCCCGCCACGGGCGCGCCGACCTTCGATCTTGCAGACGATGTGATCGGCCTGGGCATGGGCATTCATGGGGAGAAGGGCGTAGGACTGATCCCGATGTGCTCCGCGAAAGAACTCGCGCCGAAGATTCTCGATTTGATTTTCGCTGATGATCTCGCGCTCAACGCGGGCGATGAGATTGTTTTTTTTGTGAACAGCCTCGGAAGCACCCACATGATGGAATTGCTCATTCTGCTGAAAGAAGCGCGTCAGTATCTCGACCAGCGCGGGATCAAAGTGCATCACACCATCGTGGACAACATCGTCACCTGTCAGGAAATGGCGGGCGTGTCTTTCAGCATCACGAAGCTGGATGCGGAACTAAAGAAACTCTGGGATATGCCTTGCGAAAGCGTGGGCTACACGAAGCTGTAACTTTTTTTTAGTAAGGCATCTTGCCCGGAATGCAGGCGAGGTCAGCGGGCTTAATAACTCGTAGCAAGCCCGTGCCAGCCGTTCCACGCCATATAGGCAGCAAGCAAAGTCAGCAGCACGCAGGAGACATACGGAGCCTTGCGCATGGCTTCACCGAATCCACTGAATCGCTTCTCTGCGTGCTGCACGCTCCATGCGGCGGCGGCTCCCACCGTGACCATCGTGAGTGCGAGGCCGAAGCTAAAGGCTCCCACGATGGCGAAACCGAGCACTGCTTTCTTCAATTGCAAGCACACCAGAAGAATGGTGAACGCGGCAGGGCAAGGCATAAGACCGCCAGTGATGCCGAACATCACGATCTGTGGGGTGGTGACGGTGCGGTGGGCGAACCGTTTCGCAATGTCCTCCGCATGTGCGCGTTCATGGGCATCCTGATAGACATCGCCCTCCGGATTGATCACCTCGGCAACTGGCGCGTGATGATGATGGTGGTCTTCGGTGAACTTGAGCTGGTAGGTGTGCGCATGATCGGCATGGCCCATAGTCACCGTGGCCATGAACTCGTGCGGTTCTGGCAGGATGGCCGTGGCCTCCCAGAATCCGTCGCCCGGTTCAAACTGAAACATCTGCGTGCTGCCATCCAGCCGCGCCGTTTCTACAGTCAGCTTCGTTCCTTTGGTTAATGGAAGCGCATCTCCGTTTGCCCGGCACGGATGAATGCGAAAGCGCGGCGGCACACCGTCCTCGAACACCGCGATCTCCAGCCAGCCATGGCCGGTATCGAGCATCATGCCGCCATGCAGCCCACCTTGCTTGCCCTTTTTTGCCAATGCCGCCATTCGCTCTGGTGAGATGATTCCTGCCGGCAGCGCGATCTCATGCTGAGGCGCTTCATCGTGCTCATGCGAATGTCCTGCATGGCTGTGCCCGTGATCGTCATGATGATGCCCATGTTCAGCGGCTTCTGCCACCTCACGCCGAGTGCGGAAATACATCCACACCGCGAGGCCCAGAATGAGCGCGGCAGAGATCAATTGGAGATAAGGTTCCACGGTTTCTGCATCAAACTTGCTGCCGTAATGCAGTGCCAGCGCAGCTAGCACCCAGATGATGAGCGAGTGTGAAATGGCGGCGGACAAGCCGAGCAGAA
>JAYVQB010000236.1:0-7390 GCA_043757085.1 Verrucomicrobiota bacterium | reverse complement strand
CGTCCACCGCCGCGGCGATACTCCGGCAAGACTCACCGCCCGCTGCCGCAAACTCAGACGCTCCAGAAGAAATTTTCCCTGGTCTGCGGACTTCTCTTCTGGATGATTTTCTTTCAGGTGCGGCCACAACGGATGCTGTGCCCGATACCGCGCCGAAGCCCCAGAAAAAATCGAGAGGCACGCAACCCTGGGCGGAGGTCACGCCGGAACTGGTCGTTACATCTGAGCCGCCCAAGGTCGTCCCCGAACCGGCTGATTCCCCGCTTGCGCGCGATCCCGGGCCCGTTGACGAAGCCCGGCTTTTTGATCAGCCGCTGGCTGATTCTTGGAACGACCCTCCTGATGAAAGTCTGCCGGACATCGGCATGGGAGACGCCCTGGCATCTTATTTGTCCGCCCCTCCATCCAGTGTCAGTCGGCCGGTCACGCCCTCACTCGGGTTCGGTTTGCTGCATGTTCCCGAATCCCCGCAGAATGACCGTCGCAAAAGGCAAACCCGCTTCATGGTCGCGGGCGTTCTGCTCTTTTTGCTGGTCGATGCCGGGTTCGCCTTTTGGTTCTTCCGTCACCGCATCCAGGCATGGTGGTCTCACGGCGACACCGTCAATGTCAAATCTGTCACGCCGCACCCGCAAAACGGCAAGACTGCCCCTGCTCCGGAAAAAAATGATCCTCCACCAGCTAAGGAACCATCAGCCGTTCCTCCTGCCGTGGTCATGCCCAAACCACCCGAACCTGCGGTCGTCATCACACCTCCTGAAATCCGCACTGATCCCGAGAAAGTGCCCGCCCCGGAAGTTGTTCCTGTTCAACCCGTCCCTCCACCGCCTGTCGTAATCCCGATTGTATCCAATCCGGTAAAGTTGCCTGAAGCGATCATGACGCCACCGCCCGTGATCACGAAGCTGGAAATCGAGCCGCCGCCCGCACCGCCGCCTGCTCCAGTCATCATTGATATCGCCCCTCCATCAGATCCTCCGGTCGCCACGCCGCCACCAGTTGTCGAAAGGGTTGAAGCCGCTCCCGCGCGCACCGCGTTGGATTCATTGAAAGCATTTCTCGCCGCTCCCGGCATCAGTGATCGCCTGCGCTGGTGCCAGAAACCCGAGACGGTCCGGCCATTGATGGAAAAACATTACACCTCCCACCCAGACGGTCCGGTCAAGTTCGGCAAAATCGATCTCGTCGCCAGCTACCCGAGCAAGGACGGCGTGCCGCCCTACGCAATGTTCGAGCTGAGCGGAGGCTCCCTGAAGAATACAATTCTTGCGCTCGTAGAGGAAAAACCAAAGAACGAATTTCGCGTGGACTGGGAGGCGTTTGTGGAATTCAAAGATGGCTTGCTCTGGGAGTTCATGGGCAAACCTGATTCGCGTCCGCAAAAATTCCGCGTGATTATGCGTCGCACCCATTACTTCGACAAAGATGTGCCCGACGTAGGCAACAAGGACGGGTTTGAACTTACGCAGCCCGGCAGCGAGGCTCTGGCCCATGTCTTCGTCGCGCGCAGCAGTCCGATCTCACGACAACTGGCCCAGCGTCTCGGATGGGACGGAAAAGTTCCCGCCACCCTCGAACTTGTCTGGCGGGTCGATGTATCCCGTCGTTGGGTGGAGATACAAGCGGTGCCATCATTCGGCTGGCGCGGTTGAAATAACAGCGCCGCATCATCATCATTCAAACCGGTTCACAGAACGAAATGGAAAACGAACTATCTTTGCCAGGACCCACCGTCGTCAGCGAGAAGCCCTATGAATTCGTCCCGCCACGCGAAGGCCGGTTTTGGATCTGGTTCTTCGACAAACTGCTCGCACGTCACCTGAAGAACACCCATGGCATTCACTCATGGGAGATCAAGGGCCGGGAAAAACTCGCGGCTTCACTAAAGGCCGGTCATGGCATCCTCATGGTGCCGAATCATCCGCGGCCCAGTGATCCGATTGCGCTGGGTTTGATTGTGCGGCAGATGAACCAGCCTCTCAATATCATGGCCAGTGCGCATTTGTTCCAGCAGAGCCGCTTCCACACGTGGCTACTGCCGCGCATCGGAGCGTTCAGCGTCTATCGCGAAGGCATGGATCGTGAATCACTGAAGACCGCGATCAACATCCTCACCAAAGCCAGAAGGCCGCTGGTAATTTTTGCCGAGGGTGTTGTCACCCGGACCAACGACCGTTTGATCAATCTTCAGGATGGCGTGGCCTTCATGGCGCGCACTGCGGCAAAACAACGCGCGGAAATAAATCCTCCGGGCCGGGTGGTGGTGCATCCCCTCGCCGTGAGATACACCTTTCATGGCGATCTGGAAAAATCATTGATCCCCGTTCTCGATAAGATCGAACGTCGCCTCGCCTGGCAGCCGCAAAGTGGCATGAGCCTCGTCGGGCGCATCGTCAAGTTGGGTCATGCACTCCTGACTCTGAAAGAAATGGAATATTTCGGCGCGGCTCAGACCGGCACCACGCCAGAGCGCGTGGAGCGACTCCTGAACCGCGTGCTTGAACCTCTGGAAATGGAATGGCTGAAAGGGCGAAGTGAAGGCACCGTTGTCAATCGCGTAAAAAATCTGCGCAAGGCCATTCTGCCTGATCTCATTGCCGGAGAAGTGCCGGAGGCGGAGCGACTGAGACGATGGAAGCAACTCTACGATCTCGAAGTCGCCCAGCAGATCTATCACTTCCCGCCGGATTATTTGGGAGAGTCCCCCACCCCGGAACGTCTCATTGAAACCGTCGAGCGCTACGAAGAAGCCTTCGGCAATCCATCTCCAACCATTCACAGCCCCCTGCATCTGACCTTTGAAATCGGCGACGCCATCGAGGTAAATCCCGTGCGCGACAGGCGTGCGCCGACGGACCCCCTCATGGATCAAATTCGCGCCAGCCTCACTACGATGCTGGGAATCAGCAACGACACGGCCCTTGCATGAACTCTGCGTCTGAGTCCTCAATAAAACTCCGCCTGGCCCGAGTCGCCATCATCATCGCCGGTCTGGCGCTCTGGTTCTGGACGCAGTCGCTCATCGGAGCAAAATCGCCACGCCGGTGGACCGATGGCTGGAACGCGCGACGCATACAGCTGATCGGACGGCCGGTTAATTCTTTCCAGCTTCGCATTCCTTCATCATGGCGTCGATCTTGCGCGTGATGGTGCGCGCGGCGATACGGTTCACATGGTCGGCATCATAGAAGTCTTCATGCTTGAATCCATGGTGCTCTCCTTCATTGAAGTCGTGATACCAGGTCAGGGATAGTTCCCCGTGCAATGCGGCAAGGCGACGGCACACCTCGGCCATGCCTTCGTGCGAGGTTCCATCGGGGTCGGCTGCGGGCGAATCACGCAGCACGGGATGCAGCGGCAGCGCGACCAGCATGACGCGAACGCCTTTGGCATTCAAGGCGCGCACGGTATCGGTGAAGAGTTTCCACCGGGGCTCTGAGAACACGAAATCTGGTTTTTCTATCTCCTTGTAAATTTGTTGCCGCGCGATTTTTTCATTCTCGTCCAATAACGATTTCCTGCGGCCATCCCAGCCCCACCAATCCACGTTCAACGTCTCCAACTGCTGCTCAATCTCCTTGACGGTCATCAGCGGGGATGCAGGCACGGGCCAGAGTTTGCCCGCATTCTCCAGATCATATTTCCTCCCGCGACTCTCAACGAACTCAAGATACTTTCGCTGCTCATCGCGCTTTTCATTGAAGATTCTCGCACTGGCCACCCACACCACCCATTCGATTTTCGGCAGCGGCAGGACGTAATCCTTGATTATGAGGCACTGGAGTTCCACACCTGCTGCTGGCGGCGCCAGATTGAAGGCGATGGGTGCGATCGCATTGTCATTGCCGAAGAATTCTGGAGTGCAAATTCCTTTGGTGGCATGGGAATTGCCCATCGCTACCAGCTTGAGCTGACCGCGCAGTTTCCAATAAAGCAGCATCGGGTCGTTAAGGCTTCCTCCGTAATCGCAACGCGCATCTGCCAGAATCACCTTGGCTGGCAGCGGTTGCGAGAGATCGAGGAAACGCGGCGGTTCTTCGGAGACGATGTCCAGATCGTTGCTCACATTTACCTCCCTGATGCCCTCCACCTCGCTCCATGGCGCGATTTTCATGGTGGATGCTTCACCGATTTTCGTGCTCAACGGAACCGCCTTACCATGCAAGACCGTCCAGTGCGCCACGCGGATAACCTTGTCCTTCAACTCCCCGCTCAGAACCCGTTTCACCTGATATTCATGCCAGGCCAATGACTCATCATACGGGCGCACATCCTCGGGCGTGCGCGTTTTGGAGGCGGCTACACGCACCAACTCGACGACCAAATCCACATGCACGGCCCTGGACTTCTTGTCAGACGGTTTATCGCAAGAAGACAATCCGGCCAGAATGAAAAGTGCTATCAACCAACGCATTGCTTCAGACTAGAGATGATGCGGCACCGTGCAACCGTCTCTTGCCAAATCATGTGTGCGCATCAACCTGTCACACGCTCGAATGAATCACGCCGCAACAGACAAGCCCAAGCTCATCGCCATCGCCGCGATGGCCTCGAACCGCGTCATCGGACGTGATGGCAAGCTGCCGTGGCATCTGCCGGAGGATTTGAAATTCTTCAAGCAAACCACGCTGGGCCATCCCGTTCTCATGGGGCGCAAGACCTTTGATTCCATCATCGAGCGACTCGGCAAACCCCTGCCCGGGCGACTGAACATCGTTCTCAGCAGGACAATGCCCGAGCGCGAAGATGCGCGGGTTATCCGCGACATATCTGAACTTCAATCTTCCATCTCCAATCTCCCATCTTCCACCTACCTGATCGGCGGCGCGCAGTTATATGAGACACTGCTTCCTCAATGCGATGAACTGTTGCTCACTTACATCGACTCGCCACATGAGGGTGACACCTATTTCCCAGCTTTTGAAGATGCTTTTGAATTGCATTCCGTGCTGGCAGCCGGCGAGGGCTGGGAAATCAGAAGATATGTCAAGAAGGCAGGGGCAGCACCACTATTGGAAGCCTAGTCCGCGAGTCCCGTCGCACGATATTTCCGGCAACATCGTCGGCACCTGTGGCATCTCAAAAGACATCACCTCGCTGAAAATGACCGAAGAAGCCCTGCACGCAGCAAATGCCAACCTCGCATCGCAGAAGATGCAGTTGGAGAAGTCACTCGCAGACTTGAAGAGCACGAACGAGGAACTGAAGGCTGCCCAAGAACGCCTGGCCCAATTGGAAAAGGCCAAATAGGCTACCCCTGCTTCCCATTTAACATCTCCGCCTTCATTAGAAGCCGAATAATTAAAGTAATGCCTTCCGTTCAAGGTCATTCTGAATGGTGCACCCAGGAGGATTCGAACCTCCAACCTTCTGATCCGTAGTCAGACGCTCTAATCCGTTGAGCTATGAGTGCTGGTCGTCGGCTTCCCTTTTTCGGCGGAAGTGAGGGGAAGAGAATACCGGGAACGGCGGGGTTGTCAAACCGACAGGGGCATTTTTGGATGAGACAGAAGACGCCAGACTACCAGACATGGTGGAGGACTTTGCTGTCTGTGGGAAAATGCGAGCCAGCCGAGAAGGGACTCGCGGGCTACGTTGATTAGCTCACTCGGGTTTCGCGAGAGGAATTCCGTCGCGCATCAACTCGATGGCTTTTTCCAAATTGACGATGACGGTCTTGATCTCGTGGCGCGGGGCCGGTTTGAAGCCGGGTTCCTTCAATCCGCGTTGCGCAAGACTCCAGGCAAAATCTACCAGCGGAGGATGATAAACCGTGGCGTCGATTTCCGAGCTGGTGACCATCTGGATGCCGCCGCCCCTCCCCGGTGCGCCATCCACGCCCATGACGAGCACGTTGTCGCGCAGACCCATTTTGACCAACGCCGTGGCTGTGGCGCGGGCCATGACATCGTTGTTCGCAAATAAGACATCGAAATTCTGTTGTAGCTTCAAGGCTTCGCCGATGCGGTCAGCCACTGCCTCGCCGAGAAATCCTGCCGGGGCCTGATGAACGATCAAGATGCCCGGCTGTTGCGCGAGTGCTTCGGCGAAGCCTTCTTTCCTCTGCGTTGAGACTGGGTTGTCATCCGGCCCGGTAAGCTGCACGACACGGCCAATGGCTTCGGGGCGGCCTTCTTCCGCCAGTTTCTGCCGGACGGACTGCACGATGAACTCGCCGGCCAGCTTTCCCGCTTTGCGCTCGTCGCAGTAAATGGCTGAGGTGCAGGCGGCCTCGGGCATGTCATCGGCAAAGACATAGACTTGAGTGCCAGACTGCCGCGCGGTCTTGAGCGCGTCGGCGACGGCGGCAGATTTGACTGGAAAGACCATGAGCACATCCGGCTTTAGCTTCATGGCCTCGGACAGTTGCGAGTTCTGTATTTTTTCATCGGCCCCCGCATCCCACCAGCGCAAATCATATCCAGCCTGCTGCATCACGAGATGATTCAGCAACAGCCATTGCATGTTACGCAGCGGCTCCTGCCTTGAATCCATCAGCAGGGCAACAGTCAAACTTCGAGTGCCCGCGCTAGGCTCGCGGTCACAACTGCCGAAGAAAATTATCCCCATGATCGCGAGTAGCCATGCGACTGCCGATCGTGATGCCTTTCTGGATTTCATGTGCGGCATGAGTATCACAATACTTCGCCCAGGGCAAAGCGCGTCTGTCGGGACACACGGCGCAGCAGCCAGATGCACAGCGCGAGCAAAACCAGATCAATCAGCAACTCCATGCGCAAACTGGTTTTGACCGCGTTGCCAAAGCAGCCGCACTCAATGTCCAATCCCCTGCCCCAGGCAAACGCCAGAACAATAATAAACACAACCAGCGACAGTCCCAGCAAGAGCAATCCACCACGCCGCAAAAATCCGATAACCACGGCGACGCCACAAAATATTTCCAGCCACGGCAAGCCCAATGCGAGCCAAGCCGCGAAGGGATCACCCAAAAGATGAAAGCCTCGAATCTGCATCAGAAAAAGCTGGGGATCGCGGACTTTGACGAAACCAGAAAAGATAAAGACGCCGCCGAAAATCCATGCCACGGCGAAGTGCAGGGCGCGCATCCATTTTGTTTCTTTCGTGGAAATTGTCATAGACGAATGGATCACCCACGGTAGGACGATTTTCAAAATCGTCGAACGTTAAACGACTTTGAAAGTCGTTCTACACATCAGGAAAATGCAGCAATGAAAGCCGCTTCCAGCGCGAGTCCTTCTTGCACGTTGGTGTGAAGATTGGTGTGCAGTTTTCTTAGCTCGGTCAGGCGCCGCGAAACTGTCGTGGCATCCCAGCGCTCTGCGAGCACGCGAGTGGCGGCGGCTTGCTCCGGCAGATCGAAGCGATCCACGCCAGCCTGATGCCGCAGCACATCACCCATCCATGAGAG
>JAYVQB010000235.1:0-1930 GCA_043757085.1 Verrucomicrobiota bacterium | reverse complement strand
TGAGCGGCATCAGCTCCGGTTGTGGAGTCTGGTCATCTTCGCCGCCGTGGCAGTTTACGGTGGCTACTTCGGCGCCGGCATCGGCATCATGATGCTGGCCACGCTCGGTCTTCTCGGCCTCCGCGACATGAACCAGATGAACGCGCTCAAAGTCATCCTCGGCATGATGATGAATTTCGCCTCCGTCGTCTATTTCATCGTTCAAGGCCAGGTCGTCTGGCACTGGGCGCTCTGGCTCATGGCTGGATCGGCCGTTGGATACATCATCGGCAGTCATCTGGCTCAGCGTATTCCCGGCTCATGGGTGCGCACGACGGGAGTGCTCATCGGGCTGGCGATCTGTATTCAGCTATTCATCAAGCAATGGTGCGGGGGATAATTATTTTTTAAATGTAAAACTGATATAATACACATATCGAATAGTTTATGTAACAATTATAAAACAAAAACATATTAAAAATTTGCGTTACTACCTGTGGCGTATTCATTTTATGATATAAACATATAAATACATCGCATTACATTGCTACAGTGCATTTAATGCTCAATCACTATGTCTAATTTTGATCTCACGACTTTGGTGGGCTTCACCACCGGGCGATTGGATGAAGGATCTGCTGATTCGACCCCACTCGTCAAGCTTTCCATATCCGGCAGCCATGATTCCGGTGCCGGCGCAGCGTGCAAGAGTTGCTCGGGGAGGCGGCCAAAGTGGCGGGCGAAACGCTCTATCTGAATTTCACCAGTGCCACGGGCAGCACGCTCGGTATTCCAAGCATCACGTCGATGTCACAGCCAATTAATCGCAAACTTGCCGCTTATTTGGACGTGAACTCCAAAGTGCGCTGCGGCGTTCTGGTCATGGACTTTGTCACGGAAGAATTATGTCGAAAGGTCTATCAAGTCCAATTTTACGTCCCCTTGAGGTAGCACAGAGCAAAATTTTACGCTCTGGCCATCAGGCGAACCGCATTGACTCGGAGCTGCGGCTGCGTTTGGTGAGGACATGAAAACATTGCTGACCTTTCTCGTTTGTGCTTTGACTCTCACCATGACCTCATCCCTCAATGCTGCTGACGGGCCTTATCGCCATGTCGTTCTCTTCAAGTTCAAAGACTCCGCGACCAAGGAGCAAATTAAGGCAGTGGAGGCGGCCTTCATGGCGCTGCCGTCGAAGATCAACACTATCCAAAGCCTAGAGTGGGGCACCAATGTCAGCCCGGAGAAGCATGACGAGGGCTTCACGCATTGCTTCTTCCTGACGTTCAAAGACAAGGCGGACGTGGAAGTCTATCTGCCGCACCCGGAGCACAAGGCATTCGGCGCGTTGCTGCATCCGATTCTCGATAAGGTGATCGTGATTGATTACGTGGCGCAGAAATAGATGGGCCATGACGGTTTTATCAGTGAGCAGAGTGCAATTTTTCCGGAGCCTTGGAGTCTGGGCTTGGATCACATTCTCATCCATTGCAGCAAGCATCGCGCAAGTGCCTGCGCCGCCGATGCCAGCCCGCGAGTTCCGCGCCGCATGGGTGGCCACGGTTCGCGGGATTGATTTTCCTTTCGAGCCGGGCGCGCCCGCATGGAAGCAACAAGAGGAATTGCGCGGGATCATTGAGAGGGCGGCGGCGTTGCGGCTGAATGCGCTCATCTTTCAAGTGCGGCCCATGGGCGATGCGTTTTACAAATCAGACATCGAGCCGTGGTCGCCGTGGCTCACAGGCAAGATGGGCAAGGCCCCGGATGCCGACTGGGATCCGCTGGAATTCGCCATCAAAGAAGCGCACGCGCGTGGCATCGAGCTTCATGCGTGGTTCAATCCTTTCCGGGCGCTCAATGGCGCCAAGTATGCTGCGAGCGACAGTCACTTGCTCAAGCAACATCCCGAGTGTTGCTGGGCCTACGGCGGAGATGTCTGGATGGACCCCGG
>JAYVQB010000234.1:0-7421 GCA_043757085.1 Verrucomicrobiota bacterium | reverse complement strand
TCTCTACCATGAAAACAACATCAGTCTTTCTCTTCTTATTGTTTAGTTTCGCCTCGATAGCTACCACTAAAGCTGCCGTTATCACTTGGGGAACTGCCAAGAATATTCTTGGAGATACCGATGTCCTTGCTGTCGGCACCTTGGTGGAAGCAGCTAGCTTGGGTAACACGGGTAGCGTAACCCTCAACGGTGTGACCTTTTTAGGATACAATCTTTCAGGAAGCTCAAGCGGAGGTCACTTTTTAATGGGGGGAAATACTTTTGGTGGATACGATAATGGGGGAGGGCCTGCTGGATCACCCATCACGACCTTAAGTTCCAGCTACCAGAACTTGCTGGCACACGGTGATTACACTAGTGGCAACTCAGCAATGTCTCTCTTCATCAGCGGACTTGTAACAGGAACGAATTATTCATTCCAGTGGTGGGCCAGTGACTCCCGCAACTCTTTTCCTGGAACTGAAACGGCCACTGCGGGAAATGTCAGCACTCTGAACCATAATGTCGGAGATATAGCTGGCGGAATTGGTCAATACGCCATTGGCTCTTTCAACGCTGATGCCGCAACTCAGAGCATTATTTTTCAAGGCGACACCTCGATTGCAACTCAGCAGAACGCTTTCCAGCTTAGGCTTGCTGCTGCTCCAGAACCCGGCCGCTCGACTCTACTGCTTATGAGCAGTGCGGCACTGTTCCTGCGTCGTCGGCGGAAGTAGAGTTTCCACACGGTGCCGCTGTGGCTGTTTCCCAAAAGGCATCAATTATACCAGAAACCATAGGGACAAGCATATTGGGAACGTGATAGCGTTGGACGCGCTCGCCTCCCAGCTCTTCTCGTCTTGTGAGTCATACTCCGCATTTGGCTTGGTTCTCACGCGCCCCTCGCGGACTTCGGAGTAAAGCCTAGCCATTTCATATTGGCAGCTTTACGAGCCGACATCGTGGGCTACTGTGGAACCGGATGGAGACTGTTTACATTGAGACGACAATTCCCAGCTACTTGACGGCTCACCGCAGCCATCAAGAGCCGATGGCGTCTCATCAGCAGAGCACACAGGACTGGTGGGACCATGAGCGAATGCGGTTTCGTCTCTATTCGTCGATTGCTGTGCGCGCGGAGATATCCAAGGGCGACGCCTCTGCTGCCGCGAGGCGTTTAAAAGCAATGGTGGGCATACCGGAACTCGATGTCACGATGGAGGTTGAGCCGCTTGCCAATTCCATTGTGCAGCTTTTGCAACTGCCCCCCCGAAGGCGGAGATGGATGCGACGCATGTTGCCTTCGCCATCATTCATCGGATGGATTATTTGCTGACATGGAACTGCACTCACCTTGCGAACGCCTCACTTCAAAAGATGCTATTTGAGTATTGCACTTATCATCACCTTCACATGCCCGTGATTTGCACGCCTGAACTCCTCACCAAACCCCACTTATGAAAGATCACATTGTTCAACAAGTCCGTGATGCCAGAGCTGCTGTCTCAGCAGACTTTGGTTTTGACCTTCACAAATTCTTCGCTTGGGCTAAGAACCACACTGCCACCGAACGGAAGGCCAAGCACTGGCTGCCAACCGGCCTGAACAAAACATTGGAATCAACAGGCGGGGCGTCGTTGCCCCCCGTGACTAGGAAGCCCCGTGCGCGCCCCGCCCGCGTCTCAGATTGACGTTCCCACGCAATTTTTTAAACCGCCACTGTCCACTCACGGACTCAGCCTAGCCAGTTCCCATGCGTTCCCTTTGATCGAGAAGATAACGCGATCATGCAAGCGGCTCGGTCTTCCCTGCCAGAATTCAATTTCATCAGGCGCGAGAACGTAGCCGCCCCAGTTCGGCGGGAGCGGGACTTGGCCTTCGGGAAATTTTGCGGTGAGTTCGCGCTCGCGATTCTCTAACCAGGCACGATCGGGGATTTTTTCGCTTTGCTCGCTGACCCACGCGCCGATCTGGCTGCCGTAGGGTCTGCTTTGAAAATAGGCATCGGATTCCTCGCGGCTGAGCCGGGTGACGATGCCGCGCACGCAGATTTGGCGCTCGCGCTCTTTCCAAAAGATGGTGAGCGCGGCCTTGGGGTTGACGATCAATTCGCGACCTTTGCGGCTGTGGTAGTTCGTGAAGAAGGAAAAGCCTCGGGCGTCGAAGCCTTTTAATAAAACGGTGCGACACGAGGGCTGGCCATCAGCGGACACGGTGGCGAGCGTCATGGCGTTCGGCTCCACCACGGCGGCGGCGATGGCGTCGTCGAGCCACAGCTTGAAAAGCGCGAAGGGATCATCGGGCAACGTGGCCTCGTCGAGTGCGCCTTTTTCGTAATTCAGGCGCAAGTCGGCGAGATTCGGTTTGCCAGCGGGCGTAGGTGATGGATAGAGAACGGACACACGATAAAGATGAAGGATGAAGGATGAAGGAGCAAGTGATCTCAACAAACCATGAATACGAAACCGGGAGTTCTATCAAGTCTTGAGCGCGTGCTGCTGGACAAGGGCACGATTCAAAAGCGCGTCGCGGAGATGGCGGCGGAGATCGAGCGCGACTTCGCCGGGCGCGAACTGAGCGTGGTGACGCTGATGGACGGGGCGCTGTTCTTTGTGGCGGATTTGCTGCGGGCGATTGATCTGCCGGTGCGCTTGCACACGCTCACGGTGAGCAGTTATCACGGCGGCACCAGTTCCAGTGGGCGCGTGAATCTGGCCAAACAACTTCCCTTTGATCTGACTACCCGCCATGTGCTGCTGATTGACGATATCCTCGACACCGGCCTGACACTGGCCACGGTGCGTGAGCGCATCCTGGCGGAGTGCAAACCGGAAACGCTGCGTGTGGCTGTGCTCCTGAGCAAACAGCGCGAACGCGAACGGGAGGTGCCGGTGGATTATGCGGGCTTTGAGATCGCTGATGAATTCGTCGTCGGATACGGGATGGATTATCAGGGTCACTATCGGAACCTGCCGTGCATTGGGATTCTGAACCCGGGCAAGGTGGGTTGAGGAGTTGAATTGTTGAACATGAAAATTCGCCTGCTGTTCTTTTCTATTTTGCGAGACATCGCGGGCGCTGACGAACTGATGATGGAACTGCCGAATGGTGCGTGCGTGAGTGATCTACTCGATGAAGCCTTCACGCGCTGGCCCAAATTGAAAGACTGGGACGCCAGCCTGCTGATTGCCGTTGATCAAACCTATGCAAAACGCGATGCCGCGCTGCATGATGGCGCGGAAGTTGCAATCATGCCGCCAGTGCAGGGAGGGTAGGAATTTTATGCCCTGCCCCTTCCTTCCCCTGCCCTCGCGCGTCTTTACGCATGATGACATGCACGCGCTGGGAAAGGATCGCAGTGCGATCTTCTATCATACTGCGCTGAACTATGCGCAGTCGCTCTGGCTGGCTGGCTTTCCGGCGAAGTCGCTACTGCTGATCAATCGCGCGTTGTCGTGCAAGCTGCCGGATGTCGCGCTTGATGGTGACTCAAAACCTTATCATGCCATTGCGTGGATTTTGCTGAATCGCCCGGCAGATCGTTTCATGGGCAATCCACGCCGACACTATCAGCATTTGGCCACGCGGATGGTGGAGCCGCACAAGGAACTGCGCATCTGGCGCGCGTGGTCTTGCTGGTATCTGGCCAAGCAATTGCTACATGAAAATGAATTCCCGCCGGATGCCGTTCAAGTGCGCGAGGAGTTGATTGTGAAGCCGCGTCGCGCCGAGATTGCCGAGCATCTGACCAGATTAAGTCCGAATGATGATGTGAGGGCGTGGGTATCCGCGCTGTCATGGGCGCAGGAACAAACGGGCCGGGTTCATCGCGCGGCGACATTGCCCGTGACGTTTCATTTCATCGGCGCGAAGGACTTGGATGAAGTGTGGCGGCTGGCGCATCTCATCTGGCACGCGGTTTATCCGGGCATCATCAGCGTGGCGCAGATTGATTACATGCTGAAGGAAAGGTATGCGCCCGCCGTGCTGCGTAATGATCTCGCGCGCGGAGTTCACATGGCGCTGATTCGCGATGGTGGGAATAACATCGGATTCCTCGCGTGGGAGGCATTGCCTGAAGGTGTGGCTTTTCTGCACAAGCTCTACGTGCTGCCCGCGTTTCATGGCTGCGGCGTGGGCGCGCAAGCCTTGCGCTGGGCTGGGGAACAAGCCCGCGCCGCTGGTATGAGCCTCATCCGTTTGCGCGTGAACCGCAAAAATATGCCAGCGATCCGGGCCTATCTCCGCGAGGGATTTTTATTTGAGCAAGACGAGTGCACGGAGATCGGCGGAGGCTACGTCATGGACGATCATGTGATGGTGCTGACGCTGTGAGCGCCATCACTGCAGAGTGAGACGATCCATGAGAAAGTGGAGCTTTTCACAGCTGAACCTTACCACTTCATTTGTGGGATGATCCTGCGCCGCCTGCCAGTGGCGCTGAATTTGATCAATCATGGCCCCGAGACGGGAGATGGATTCATCCGCACGGACAGGCTCACTGAGTTTGTCAAACTGCCCCTTGAGATCGTCCAGAAGTTTCAGGGAGCCGATGCAGATGATCTTGTTTTCAACCTCCGGATCGTTATTGAGCACAACGGACGTGCTAATCTCCAGCAGTCGCGCCCACACGCCCAATTCGACAAGGATGGAAAGGTCTTCATCCTTTTGCTCGTTGAGCATTTTCACGATCAACTGCTCGGTTTCCAATACTTGCTTGCGCGCAGCAGCCCAGTCACCCGTCTCACCCATCTTGGACTGGGCGAGAACACCGGGAGTGATTTTTTCCCCGACACCCAGCACTTTGCAATAGCTGAGCAATTCCTGATTGTTGTTTTTGAACTGCTGCGCATCGGTCGCTTGCATGGCGAGGAAGGAATCCGCCACGATGCCGCCTAAAGTGAAAGCGACGCGGAGCCGCTCGGTGGACGGTGTGGGCGGGGGGATGCGAAAAAGCTGACGCCAGCGCGCCTTGGTCTGCTGAGCCACATTGTCGAGAAATTCACCAGGCGAAATCCGCGGCTTAATTTCCGGCGCGACTTCCTGGCCGGATACCGGAGTCATGCAGCAGAACCAACCAGCCATGACGGCAGCGAAAAAGCAACGTCGCAGGATTGTTGCCACGTGACGCATGGATGCAGTTACTCCACGGTCACGCTTTTGGCCAGGTTTCTCGGCTTGTCCACATCGCAACCACGCGCCACGGCAACGTAATAAGCCAGGAGCTGCAACGGTATCACGGTGAGGAGCGGACTGAGAATGGACGGGCACGAGGGTATGTAGATGACATCATCGGCGATTCGTTCAAGTTTAGTCTGCCCCTCGGTCGTAATCGCGATGACTGGCCCCTTGCGCGCCTTGACCTCCTCGATATTGCTCATGTTCTTGTCGAACACGGCATCGTGCGGTGCGATGAACACGCTCGGCAGTTCCGGTTTCACCAAGGCGATGATACCGTGCTTAAGTTCCGCGCTCGGATGACCGCTGGCGTAGATGTAACTGATCTCCTTCATCTTCAGCGCACCCTCCATCGCCACGGGGTAATTGATCTGCCGTCCCATGAAAAGCATTCCTTCGACGTGCGCATATTTGTTCGCGATCTCGCGGATGCGGTCCGCCTGCTGCAGGATGGCGGTGATTTTATCAGGAATGGCTTCGAGTTCATCGATCATGTCCAAGCCGTCTGTGGTGGAGAGATGATGAATGCGACCAAAGAGAAGGCTGAGCAGCGTGAGCACCGCCACTTGAGAGGTGAAGCTCTTCGTCGCCGCCACGCCGATCTCCGGCCCCGCATGAATGTAAATGCCACCGTCAGTCTCGCGCGCGATGGTGCTGGCGACATTATTGACTAGGCCGAGAACCTTCATGCCCTTGCGTTTCGCCTCGCGCAAGGCAGCCAACGTATCGATGGTCTCCCCACTCTGGCTGATGACGAACTGCAAGGTGTTCTTATCCGTGGGCACGTTGCGATAACGAAACTCACTGGCGAATTCCACCTCCGTGGGAATGCGGGCGAGCGATTCCATGAGATACTCTCCCACCATGCAGGCGTGATGCGCCGTGCCGCAGCCACTGAAAATAATGCGTTCAACGTCACGCAGTTCGTGCGGTGACATCTGCAATCCACCGAGCACCGCCGTGGCCTCCTCCCGCGAGAGACGACCGCGCATGGAATTGCGCAATGATGTCGGCTGCTCATAAATTTCCTTGAGCATGAAGTGCTCGAAGTCGCCTTTATCCGCATCATCCTCGGTGAAATCTACCCGGCTGACCTGCACATTAGACACGCCGCCTTCCAGCGATTGCACCTCAAAGGTGTCGCGTCGAAGCGTGACAATGTCGTAGTCATTCAGATAAATCACATCCCGCGTATGGGCAACGATGGCGGAGACATCACTGGCCAGATAATTTTCACCCGTGCCCAATCCAATCACTAACGGGCTGCCAAGCCGGGCGCCAATAATCACGTCCGGCGCAGCGACATGCATCACCGCGATACCATAGGTTCCTTTGACTTTTGAGAGCGCAATCCGCACGGCAGATACCAAGCGCTGAACGGAATCTTTCTCCGATGACAAATCATAATAAGATCCAATCAGGTGAGCGAGCACCTCAGTGTCAGTCTCTGAGGTGAATGTGTGTCCTTCGCCCACCAGACGCTCGCGCATGGTGATGTAATTCTCGATCACGCCATTGTGAACCAGCGCCAGATTGCCCGACTGGTCGCGATGCGGATGCGCATTCTCATCGGTGGGCGCACCGTGCGTGGCCCAGCGCGTGTGACTGATGCCGACATCACCCTGCGGCTGAAGTTCGGCCACCAGCTTGCGAAGGTTTTCAATGCGCCCCGCGCGGCGTATCACTTCGAGTTTTCCTCCATTTTGCAAGGCCATCCCTGAAGAGTCGTAGCCGCGATATTCCAGACGCCTCAATCCATCCAGAAGAATGGGACTCGCCTGCCGTTTGCCGATATATCCGATGATGCCGCACATGAACCGGAAGCCTACTGTCGCTGCAGCACTGGGTCAAATAGCCGAATTTAATATCTAAAAAAAGATGGAGCGCGAGAGCCGAGTGGAACGAGACAGACTGCCAGAGGCAACCCGAAGGGCGAGGCAGGAGCCGAGTCAATGTCGCAGACCACTCGCCTAAAATTGGGCTTCAACATGGCCATCCCAGACACTAAAATGGCGAATAGGCTGCGCCATACTCGCTCTCCTTCTCATTGATGCCGTCATAACTGTGATCACCTTTATTGCTTCTTCAGGGCACGAAAACACTCGATGAATCCAGTCGCAAAATCCTGCGGTCTGGCGGCGATCCAGTTGGCGATCTGATCCGGCTTGAAGAACGCGCCGCACGCGATTTCATCGGGCGCGAAATTCATCGGGCCGTTGTGCTGCGCGCGATGCAGTTCCACGAACTCCCATCCGGTTTTTTCT
>JAYVQB010000233.1:0-1937 GCA_043757085.1 Verrucomicrobiota bacterium | reverse complement strand
AACTCGATACGCCAAAGCTCAACCAGAATGCCGCCCAGCAATACGACGAACTCGGCCTCGCGAACTATGAGGCCATTGAGAGTTTTCAGCGGGGGAAGTAAAACGATTTTCAAAATCGTTAAACGTTCAACGACTTTTAAAGTCGTTCTACTGCCTTCATTACTTCTGCGACCACGCGCTCCACAGTGACGCCCATCATGCAGTCATAGTGACCGAAGGCGCACTCGCGCAGGAAGCAGGGACTGCATGGCACATGATGCCGCACGATATGATGATGCTTGCCCAGCGGCCCGGTAAGAATGGGTTCCGTGGAGCCAAAAATACTGACCGTCGGAACTCCCAGCGCGGCGGCAAGATGCATGGTGCCAGTGTCATTCGTCAGCAACAACCGGCATTGCTGCAAGCGCGTCATAAGTTCCGTGAGCGTGGTCTGCCCCACGAGATTCTGCTGCCGCGATGATGCGATCATTCCGCTGAGTTTCGCGCCCATTTCTTTTTCGCCGGGTGCGCCAATCAACACCCACTCGATCTGCGGCAGCGCGCCGCTAAGTTTGTTCGCAGCCTCCGCGAATCGCTCCAACGGCCAGCGTTTGGCTTGTCCATACTCCGCACCAGCGCAGAGTCCGATCTGCAACATCGCGCCACTTTGCACCGGCGGCGTGGCGAATAATGCCTCATCATCCACTGACGCGCCGCAATGTTTCGCGATCCGCAAATATCGCTGCGCGTGATGTTCTGGCGGTTTCCCTGCGCGAGGTTCAGGCACGATCTCATTCACGAACCATGAACGCAGCGAGCCGCGATAGCCGATGATGCGCGGAATGCCTGCACGCCAGAATTCGAGCGCGGAACGCGTGGAGTTAGTCAGCAGCACAGCTGCATCGAACACGCCTGCATCACGAATTTTCTGCGCCACACTGCCGGTGTTTTCTTTGCCCTCCTTCAAGATCACTGCATCCACTTCAGGGATCATTTTCCAGAGATCGCCGAGCTTCGCGGGCGCGAGCACCGTGAGCTTGAGATCGGGACGTCCCTTCTTCAGCGCGCGCACCGAAGGCAAGGCCATGCAGGCATCGCCCAGCCAGTTGGGCGAGCGCACGATGAGATTGAATGGCTGCAAACGCCGCGAGTCGTAACTGGCAGGCAGCGTCACGCCGCGACGGTAATTGGCGAGAAGGAAATCTGGTGATGGTGTCTTCCAACGATTGTGCACCCAGAACCAACTTGCCGGCGAACGCCGAATCATGAACTCGATGGCGATGTTAAGCATGGCGGTCATGCCTTCCGCTGTCGGTTTGCTTTCCTGCGAGTTCACCGGCGGATAGCAAACCAGTCGCCATTTCGCCAGCCCATCATCATAGACGGCCAGCGGCAGCAGCGGGGTATCGCAACGCAGAGCCATTAACGCGGCAAGGTTCGAGGTGGACGCCAGCCGGTCAAAGAACGGGCACCACACACCTTTGTTTCCCGCGTGCTGATCCACGAGAATGCCCACGCCGCCGCCGTTCTCGCGCAGGTGTTTCATTGGCCCGGAGAAACCTTGGCCACGATCAAAGAGAATGTAGCCCAGTTTCTCGCGACGCCGTTTAACATGCGCGTCGAGATACGGATTGGCCAGCGGTTGGTAAATGCTGGAAGGCTTCACACCAAAACTGAACAACGAAGGAATCTGCGTGAGCAATTCCCAGCAGCCCATGTGACAGATGCCATAAATCAGCGGCTTGCCCCCGGCGACCACAGCCTTCGCGTGCTCCATACCCTCGACCGTCACGCGCTTCACGATGTCTGTTTCGCGCATCAGCGGGAGCTTGAGACTGCACATCAAATTCGCGCCCAGGCTTTTGAAATGCTTCAGCGCGATTCGCCGTCTCTCGTCCAGATTCATTTCGCGCCCGAAGGCGATCTCCAGATTTCGCATCGCGAGCTGGCGATGACCG
>JAYVQB010000232.1:0-1941 GCA_043757085.1 Verrucomicrobiota bacterium | reverse complement strand
CACTGATGAAGGACCAGGTGGATGCGTTGGTGAATCGCGGCATCGCCGCCACGCTGATCAACAGCACGCTCTCGCTCGATGAACAAAAGCAGCGCATCGCCGGAATGCGCAACGGCGAGTTCAAACTTGTCTATGTCGCGCCGGAAAGATTTCAAAGCGGGATGTTCGTGGATGCGCTGAAGCAGATCGTAGTCGCGTTCTTTGCCATTGATGAGGCGCACTGTCTCTCGCAGTGGGGTCATGATTTCCGTCCCGACTATCTGCGGCTCGGTCATGCGCTGGAGAAAATAGGCAGCCCGCAAGTGCTCGCGCTCACCGCCACCGCCACGCCTGAAGTGCGCGCAGACATCTTGCAGCATCTGCGCCTGCGCGATCCGTTTTACAGTGTGCGCGGATTCTCGCGGCCCAATCTCTCGCTCAACATCACACATTGCGAAAAGGTTCGGAATAAATACGAACGCGTGAAGGAGATCATCACGCAGTGGAAGACCGGCATCATCTACTGCGCCACGCGGAAGAAGGTGGAGGAAGTCACCGCCCAACTCGATGACTGGCGCGTGAAGGCCATCACGTATCACGGCGGTCTCGATGACAAGGCGCGCGAACTCGCGCAGAACAAGTTCCTCCAAAAGAAAGCGGGCATTGCCGTCGCGACGAATGCGTTCGGCATGGGCATTGATCGCAGCGACGTGCGCTTTGTGATCCACTTCGATGTTCCGGGCAGCGTGGAGGCTTATTATCAGGAGGCCGGACGCGCGGGCCGCGATGGCGAGCCAGCGCATTGCGAACTGCTGTTCAACTTCGCCGATACCAAGACTCAGGAATTTTTCATTGATGGCGCGAATCCCTCGTTCGAGACCATCCGCGACATCTATCAGGCCTTGCTCAACTGGGCGGACAACGCACATGAAATTCACGCCACGATTGATGACATCGCCGATCACGCGCATGTGAAGAACAGCATGGCCGTTGGTAGCGCGCTCAGCTTCCTTGCGCGACAGGGCATGATCGAGCGCTTCGATATTCCAGGCAAACGGATGCGTGGCACACGACTGCTCCAGCCCGACACGCTGGCGCGCAATCTCAAGCTCGACCGCGAGGCTCTTGCGGAAAAGGACAGACGCGACCGGTCAAAGTTGCGCTCCATCATCGAACTTTGCTACGCGGACAAATGCCGCCAGCAGATGATCTTGGAATACTTCGGCGAAGAAGACGCCGCACCGTGCGGCAACTGCGACGTCTGCAAACGCGGTGGAGCCACAGCATCGAGCGCTCGCGCTGGCGCGGCCCATGAAATTGACCTGCTGCGCAAGGCTCTGAGCGGCGTCGCGCGCATGTGCCGCAAGGAACCTGATGGCACTTGGACACCGCGTTTCGGCAAGGGGCGCATCATCGCCATGCTTCTCGGTAGCAAGTCGCGTGAAGTCGTGGACGCGGGTCTCGATGAACTGACAACGTATGGCTTGTTGAAGAATCTTGGCAGCGCCGGAGCGCAACAGCTCTTCAAAGAAATGGAGAAACTCCGCTTCATCGAAACGATCACCGATGGAGACTATCCCTTGATTCGCATCACCGATGCCGGATCAGAGATCATGCGACGTGGCGGCAATGTGAAAATGCTCTGGCCCGACACCAGCCCCACAGCGAAAATGACAAAGCGCGATGCGAAGTCATCCGATGACGCCGCAGAAGTAATGGCGACGGAGCTGGGCTTCGATGACGTCCTCTTTGAAAAGCTGAAGAAGAAACGCAATGAAATCGCCCAGCGTGAAGGCGTGCCCGCCTATGTCATCTTCCACAACAACACGCTGGAGTTCTTCACACGATTGAAGCCGAAGACCATCGAAGCTGGTAAGAAAATTCGCGGCGTCGGTGAAGCCAAGGCTGAAAAATATCTAAAGGATTTCATCAAGGTCATAGCGGAGCATGGTTAGTGGCACA
>JAYVQB010000231.1:0-7443 GCA_043757085.1 Verrucomicrobiota bacterium | reverse complement strand
TTGGAAAACAAACTACGAAAGCGTTCATCTACCACCTTATGCGCGAGCTGGCTTTGCAGCACTGCAAGATTGATGATGCGGTCAATCTCCGCCGAATTCCTGCTGGAATCTTCGAGCAGTTTTTGTGCGCGGGCCAGCGTGGTGCTGCTAACAAAAAGCTCGGTGCCGATGTCCACCAAGCGCCCGAGCAATAGTTGCTCTCTCTCAAGTTTGGGACCGTGAATGAGCATTGCGTGGAAGATGCTGCGGGCCAGTTTGCGGCTGGATTTTTCCACGCGCCGCATTTCTACGGCCAGCGCGGGATGAAGTGCTGCGCCGGATTTACTGTTGAGAATCGGCAGCCATTTCTTCGGATACCAGAGTGCGTAATGTTTTGCCGCATTAATGAAGGCAATGGCCCGCGCTTTGAGCGGCAGTGTGGTATTGAAGATGGCCGCGCCAAGTTTCAGATGCGAATCAAGCATCTCGCGGGCGATAAAGAGTCGCATGATCTCACTGCTGCCTTCAAAGATGGTGTTAATGCGAGCATCGCGAAAGAATCGTTCGACTGGCTCGGCGGATTCGCCGCGTGATTGCTGGCTCTCCGCTGTTTCGTAACCGCGACCGCCGCGAATCTGCATGGTGTCGTTGACGATTTCCCATGAGCGCTCGCTGCCCCAGAGCTTGCCCATCGCGGCTTCGAGGCGCACGTCGGCATTTTTATCGCGATCCACGAGAGCGCTGATATAAAGCGTCACTGATTCCATCGCAAAAGTTTGCGCGGCCATGCGGGCGAGTTTGTCGGCGATGGCGGCGTGCTGGCCGATGGGACGGCCCCATTGCTCGCGCTTCTTTGCCCAATTGGTGGAGATTTGCAGGCAGCGTTTCGACAACCCTGTGCAGGCCGCTGGCAGCGTGATGCGTCCGGTGTTCAGTGTCGTAAGTGCGACCTTCAACCCCTTGCCCTCGCCGCCGATGATGTTCGCGCGCGGCACGCGGACATTACGGAAACGAATGACGCCATTGTAAAGAGCGCGCAATCCCATGAAATGACAACGCTGCACGACCTCGACGCCCGGCATGTTCGTTTCTACGATGAAGGCTGATGTCGCATGTTTGTTCTCCGCCGTCGGAGTTTTGGCCATGACCACGATCAAACCGGCGCGGGTGCCGTTGGTGCACCAGAGTTTTTCGCCGTTCAATATGAAGTCATCGCCATCGGGCACTGCGGAAGTTTTCATCCGGGCCGGATCGGAGCCGACCTCGGTTTCCGTCAAGGCAAACGCGCTGATCTCGCCCGCTGCGCAGCGCGGCAGAAACTTGGATTTCTGTTCCTCGGTGCCGAACATTAAGAGCGGTTGCGGCACGCCGATGCTTTGGTGCGCCGAGAGCAACGCGGCGAGATTGCCGCAGAATCCGCCGAGCAGCATGGCTGCGCGCGAGTAGTTGGTTTGCGAGAGACCGAGGCCGCCATATTTGACGGGAATCTTAATGCCGAACGCGCGAAGTATGCGCAAGCCGCCCAGCACGGCATCGGGAATTTCGCCGTTGCGATCAATCGCGTCCGGGTCGGCGTGTTCATCGAGAAATCTTTTTAAGCGAGCGATGAAGGCATCGCCTTGATCCTTGTCTTCATCACTCTGAATGGGGAAGGGGATCAGTGTGCTGAAGTCCGGCGTTCCATTGAACAGCGTGGCGGCAAAGCCGGTATTGCGGGCGCGATCATCGCGAGCGGCTTCTGTCATCTCCAGCGCGGCGCGTTGACCGGCGGACATTTTGGAAGTGTCGATGACGGCAGGGGATTCGTTGGGGTTGATCGTTTTCATGGAGGTCAGTTTGTTTCGTGACTGAAAAGACTGCGGAAGGGCGGGAAGCCAGTGCCGAGGATCATGGCCAGCTTGATGTCGTCCGCGCTGGCGGCCACGCCCTCATTCAGGCAACGCCGCGCTTCATCGCGGATCAATGAAACCAGTTGTCCCGCGATGGCGGCATGATCTCTGGATGATGGCAGTGACTTCGGCAGAAGATGTTTCAGGACATTAGGATTCGCCTGCGGTTCGGATTTGTCATTGTTGTGCAGGTAGAAACCGCTGCCATTTTTTTTGCCGAGCATTCCGGCATCCACTAGCTTCTCTAGTATGGGGCAAGGTTTCAGCCGGTCTGGAAATGCACGACTGAGTGTGCCCATGACATGAAGCGCGACATCGAATCCGATTTCATCCAGCAAGCGAAGCGGACCCATTGGCATCCCGAATTCCATCATGGCATCGTCAATCTTCCATGGGTCGCGCATCGTCTCTGCAAGTTGCACCGCACCAAGAAGATAAGGCATGAGGATGCGGTTCACGACGAAACCGGGGCGGTCTTTCACCAACACGGGGGTCTTGCCGATGCTTTGCACAAAGCGCAAGGCGGTGGCGGTCACTTCTGGCGAAGTGTGATCCAGCGCTACGACCTCGACCAGCGGCATGAGATGGGCCGGATTGAAGAAGTGCAATCCGATGACGCGCTCTGGATGCGAAACATCTGCGGCCATTTCTGCGAGCGAGAGCGCGGAGGTGTTCGTTGCCAAGATGGTGTGATCACCACAGCGTTTCGCCAGATCGGACAAGAGTTGTTTCTTCACGGTCATGTCTTCGACCACGGCCTCAACAACCAAATCCATACGTTGCAGCGGCACGCTTTCATTGGTCAGCGAAATGCGATCATGAATATCACGCGCCAGCTTGTGAGTCAGAGCGTGTCGTTTTATGCCGCCCTCCAGCAGTCCATTCAATCGGCCATTGCCCGCAGCGAGCGCATCAAGGCTAGTGTCGCTCATCAGCACGCGAACTCCTTTACTGGCCAGCGTGAATGCAATGCCTGATCCCATCACGCCCGCGCCGATGACTGCGGCGTTTGTGATTTTTCTAATCGGAGTTTTTGCCAAATGCAGCGGTAGTTTTTTATCCGCCGCTTCTTTGTTTAAAAAGGTCTCTATGAAACTGCAAGAGCCGGGGGCAGTCGTCAAATTCGCAATGGCTTTCTGCTCCAATGCCAGCGAGCCATCGAAGCTTTTCTGTGCGCCGTGAGTGATGACCTCAACCGCCTGCACCTGTGCGGAAAGTTCAAGTCGCATCCACGGAAACTTCGCGAAGAGCATAGACTTGGCCTTGAAGCGGAGCAACTGCGGCACGGGCCAGAGTTGCGAAAAATGGAAGTGATGATGCTTCACGCGTGTTTGCTTGAGCGCGAATCGCTTCGCGAGTGCGAAGAGATTTTCTGGTGCTGTGATTTCGTGAATCAGACCCGCGCGTTTGGCGTCGCGGGCGTTAAGAAGTTTGCCGCGCACGATCAAATCCAATGCGCGGGGCAAGCCGAGTAGCCGGGGGAGGCGAGTGCTGCCGCCCCAGGCGGGAACGAGTCCGATCTTGGTTTCCGGCAGTCCGATGCGTGTGGCATCGCTATCACTGGCGACGCGCCAATCGCAGGCCAAAGCCATTTCGAATCCACCGCCAACACAGGCCCCATGAATGGCCGCGACTTTGGGCATACGAAGGGATTCGAGATGATTGAAGACATCCTGCCCGAGCATCAGCAAATCCCGCAGCTCATCTGACCGCAAGTTCTGCACCGCTTTCAAATCCGCACCGGCAATGAAGATGCGATCCTTCGCGCTGCGGATTATCAGGGCGCGAACAGCGCTGTCGCGATGCAGTTCTTCAATGTGCTGATCCAGTTCATCGAGCGTGTCGGCATTCCAGACATTGGCAGCAGAGCCAGGTGTGTCGAAGGTGAGCCAGCAAATACCTGCGTCATCAATCTCCTTGCGAAAGCACGGAGGTGATTTGTGCGGTGCGTGATAGCGGTGCAGCGGTGGCAACAGATTGTCCTGCGCCGGGTCTTGCGTGGGATCGAGAATCATGATTTCCATGGCTGATGAATGTTGAGGGTTGATCACATACTTTCGAGACAGACCGCGCCGCCCTGTCCGCCGCCGATACAGAGGCTGACCACAGCGCGTTTAAGTCCGTAGCGTTTCAATTGCTTCAAAGCTGTCAGCACCAATCGCGCGCCGCTGGCACCAACGGGATGACCGAGAGCTATCGCTCCGCCGTGAGGATTGAGTCGCGAGTCATCAAGTTCTCCCAGTGGTTCGTCCAATCCAGCCTGACGCGCGGCTGGTTTGTCTTTAAGGCATTTCAAGACGGCGAGCGTTTGGGCGGCGAATGCTTCGTTGATCTCAACCACATCGGCATCGTCGAGTTTCCATGCTGCATCGCGCAACGCATGGGCGATCGCTTTAACAGGGCCGAGTCCCATGCGCGCAGGATCACAACCCGTCCACGCGCTGCTGACCAGACGGCCAAGTGGTTCCCAGCCCATCGCATTTGCTTTGGCTTCACTGCAAACGAGCAAGGCCACGGCTCCATCGCTGATCTGTGATGAATTCGCAGCGGTGACGGTGCCCATGAGCGGATCGAAAATGGCGGGCAGCTTCCCGAGTTTTTCCAGCGATACATCCGCGCGGATGCCGTTGTCTTCGGTAATGGCTTTGGATTCGCGTCCGCTGGTGAAAACCGGAATGATCTCTTCGCGCAACGCATTCCGGCCCCTTGATGCGAGCAGATGCGAACGCGCGGCAAAAGCATCTTGTGCATCGCGTGAAATCTTGAACTCGCGCGCGAGCAATTCCGCTGTCTGCCCCATGTTCATCTCCACTACAGGATCGGTGAGTCCAAGTTTCAAGGCGATCAGCGGCATGAAATCAGCCGGACGAAAAGCCGACATGGCGCGCACTTTCGAGCCGAAACTGCGGGCGCGCGTGAGCATGGCAAACTTGAGCGCGGCTTCGTGACGAAACTGAAGTGGCATGTGCGACATGCTTTCAGTTCCGCCGACGATGAAGACTTCGCCATGTCCGGCGGCGAGTTTTTCCGAGGCCGTGGTGATGGCCTGCAAGCCCGAGGCGCAGTTGCGTTGCACGGACATTGCTGGCTTGTCTTGCGGGATGCCGGCGCGCAATGCAATGATGCGAGCAATGTTCGCGGCGTCGGCAGGCTGCGACACACAGCCGAAGATAGTTTCGTCCACAAGAGCGGGGTCTATTCCCGTTCGGGTCAGCAACCCGCGCACAGCCGCGCGGCCCAGTTCAACCGCATCCATGTCGGCCAACAATGTGCCGACGCGACAGAAGGGCGTGCGCACGCCATCCACGATCACAAGTGACTCTGATGTATTCATGCGAGTGTGCTTTCCAATTGTTTGGACAACGCGGTAGGCGCGGCGGTTGAAGAAACTTTGGCCCGATGGTCTGCGATTTTTTCTTCTTTCAACAAGCGCCCCACACCGAGGCGGTCGCGCAACTCTGACAGTGGTCGGAAGAAGATGGCATTGGGCCGCAGTTCAGTGGCCTCATGGAAGCGGCGTGCGATTTGTTCGCGCAATGCGCCTTCGCCGATGCCGGGATCGGCGGTGACATAGAGAAGCACTTCATCGCACTCCAGCGGATCGTCATTGTGCTTCCGCAGTTCGAGCTGCCAAGCGGAAATGCCGCGCTGATCATCGAGCAAATGTTCCAGCACATTGAAGTCCACCAGTGTGCCTTTGAGCTTGTCGAGGTTCAGTAATCGATTCTCGCACACGCGAGCAATGGGGCCGATGATGCGCGGGCAACGACGACCGCAATGTGGACATTCCGCCGTGGTGATTCCGCCAGCGGCGATGTCGCCGGTGCGATAGCGCAAGACCACCGTGCCGCGCGCATCCAGCGGTGTGAAAACGATCTCACCGGGCGCGCCGTTTGGCACCTGCGCCCCGGTCTTGGGATCAATGATCTCGAACAACGCGAGATCGGGATAGAGATGAAACCCGCTGGCTCCTTCATGCGGCAGCGTCGGGCATTCGGCCCAGGCCATTTTCGATTCCGTGAAACCGTATATGCTGATGACGTGAACGCCGAGCGAGCCGAGTTGCGAGCACAACGCGCGGAGTTTTGCCCGCAGTCCTTGTGGTGTTTTCTCGCCGCCGAGAACGATGCGTTTGAGATTGGGCCAGACGCGTTTCTCTTCCACCGCCTGATGCAGCATGTGATAGAGAAACGTGGGCATTCCGATGATCACATCGGGTTTGATGCGTTCGATGAGTGAGATGTTTCCGTCGGTGCCGAGCGTCTTGCCGCCACCGCTGGAAACCATGAAAGTGCCGAAACCGAGGCCTGCGTAGTGCGCCTGCCAGAAGGCAAGATGCGGCGCGTAAGGGAAGGTGTTGACGTGACGGTAATCGCGGTTCGAGCGACCGACTTCCATGATGCGACGTCCGGCGACTTCGAGATTGGCCAGATCGTGTTTGGTAAAGAGAAATGGCACTGGCTCGCTGCTTCGCCCTGTAGTGCTCGTGAGCATGACGGGACGGAACTCGGCTTCCATTTTTTCTTTCACATGGTCGCGTCCATGAAGCAGAGCGTCAAAGATCACGCGAGGTTCGCGACGCAGCACGTTTTGATTTGGCAGCAGAACAAACTCACGCTGAAGCTCGCGCGATACGGTCAGGTCAGATTTGTCGGTGAATGGGACTTTGCTCCAGTCGGCGAGACTGCGGATGTCCTCGGCACCGATGTCATTCTCCTCGAACAGGCAGTGATAGTGCCCGGAGAATGGAAGGACACGGCGCTTGAGATATTCCCGGAGGCGGCGGAGCTGCCACGCCTCCCAAAATTCAGGTGCGCCCGCATCCCATAGTGGAGATGGAAGGAACGGTTTCATGGTGTGGATTTTTATGGTTAGAAAGTTTCATAAGTTCTCGAATGCGAGGCATGGCAACTTCTGCGGCCAGTCGCCCGGCCTCGATATAGCGATCAAAATTTTCGTAGTCATACCACTTCGATTCGCAGAAGTAGGGATGGATCACCACGTCGGCGATTTCCGATTCCTCCGCCATCAGTCGGAGCTGCGCGGAAGTCAGGCAGCGTTTGAAAGTGTCGAGCACATTGCCGTAAGCGAAGAGGTTGACCTGCGACATGCAAGAGGCCCACAGACGGCCGCCGAATGATTTGGGTGTTTCTGGCTTTGCGGGAAATGATTTGATGTCGCAGGAGGAAATATCCTGCTTGGTCGGCATCACGTTCACCGCGATGACATAATCCAGCTTTACCAACTTCTTCAATAATGTGACCGGCAGTGGCTGCGATGCGCCGCCGTCAATGTAACGATTTCCATTTAGTTGCACGGGCGCGCAGATTCCTGGAATGGCGCTGCTGGCCTGGACGGCAGTGGCTACGGGCGTGTTCGCGGGAAGCACTTCGCTGGACACGGTATCGAGATTGGTGGCGACGATGAACATGCGCTTTTGCAATTGTTCGATCGTCATTTCGCCCAGCGTTCTGGCGAGATGGTTGCGGATTTTTTCGCCTCGGAGAAAGCCCCGCGTGGGTGGCATGGCGGGATCAAGCAGTCGGAGCAGCTTGCGCCGGTCTTTGATTTCTGC
>JAYVQB010000230.1:0-7455 GCA_043757085.1 Verrucomicrobiota bacterium | reverse complement strand
CCCCCAGACAACACCCGCTGCGCAGAATAACATCCCCCTCGGTCTCACCATCCCCGGTCGGCCAGGATTTGTCCACAGCCCCTATGCGGCGAAAAACCAGCTCGTCGATGTCACCGGCCTTCCCGTCGGCATGGAAGTCAAATGCCCCTACACCGGAAAAATCTTCCGCGTCCCCGGCCCCAACCTTTCGGAACAAAAAGGAACCATCCTTGCTGCACCTGAGAAGATTGAGAAGAAGTAATCTCGTGTCGGCTTCATGAAGTGAAGCGGTTCAGTCGCGCCTAAGTCCAACGTGGACTGCGGCAGCCCTGCTGCCGCTTTCATGCCGCAGCCTGCTGCGGCGTAATCAAATAACGAGAACACACTCTCTCAGTTTAAAATCTCATCAAACCCCCGGCCAGCAGGCTGGCTGATGAAAGCGGCAGCAGGGCTGCCGCAGTCCAAGTATCAGTCCAAGTGTTACCGCCTCCTCAGTGTCCATCCCGTGCGAGTCTGCCATGCTTCAAGGAGAAGCGCCACCAAGAGACTGATCAACAACCAACGCTGCACATTTCGCCATGCGGGCAATCGCGGCGCATGCCAGACATCACTCAAATCAACTCGCTCCTGACCACCACTGCGCACGCTCACAGCTTTTAATTCTTCAAGTCGCACCTTGTCGAACGCCCACTCGGGATTGGACACCACATTCACCGGGCCAAAGGGCAAGGCCACATCACCTATCTTCACTGCACCGCGCAAATAGTCCGTGTTCGCTACATCAAAGGATGCCCGGAAGTGTCCCGGCGCCAGTCGCTCCCACGGCACTCCGCGCGTCAAACCATCCGATCCCTGTGCGAGCAATAACTCGGGCGCATGGGCCGCGACTCGCGCATTCCATGTCTCATCGAAAAACAAGTCTGTCTTCAATCGACTGCCTTCCACGACCGTGCGCAAACCCGCGCCGGCGGGCATCTGGATGCCCATGAGCCACCGGATCAGGCTCTGCGAGAAGCCGCCGTAGTTTTTCCATTCGCGCGTCAGTTTGGAAAAATTCCCACCCAGAGGAAACGCCACCGCCGCCACGCGCCCCGTGCCGCGTTGCCAGAATGAAACCAACGGCGCGGCATAGTCATCTCCTGACACGGCGGCTTGGGATGCACCCGGTCTGAGATAACTAAGATTGTATCCGTCGATTTTCTGCAACCAATCCAAAGGAGATGCCGCCATCTCCATCCAGCCCGGAGTTGCCTTCAAGTCCACCGGCTCCTCAATGAACGCCGAGCGCGCGATGGTCACGGTCTCCTGGGCAAAAAGCGCGGGCAGTTCGTTCGGATTCGCATTGAAAAAAATCCGCCCGTTTCCACGTTTCGCCACGTCCTTGAGGAAATCCGCATCGCTATCTTTCTCCGTGCCCAAACCAATCACGCTCACCGTGCATTTTTCCTTCTGCATCTCCGCCAGAAGTTTAATGTAATCGCCCGGCTCTTCCGCGTCCGCAGCGTCGGCGAACAGGATGATGTGCCGCTGTCCGACTGGCGCACTTTTCAAAATGTCCCATCCGGCTTTCAAGCCCGTATAACAAAAAATTCCGCCGCCCATGCTCTCCACCCGGCGCACGGTGTTTTGCAACGAGCCGCGATTCGGGCCGACCTGCACCAGCGGCGATAGCGGATGCGCCAGGCTGTCCACAGGAATGACAGACACGAGGTCGTTATCGCCCATTAGCTCAATGGCCCGCGCTGCACCTTCGTTCGCCAGACTCATCTTGGTAACACTCGTGCCGGGCGCAGTCATCGCCATGCTCCCAGAACGATCCATCACGATGGCCATCGCAATCGCCAACTTCCGATGCTCCTGCTTCAATTCCATGCTCACCGGAAGCAGCGGCTCCACGGGCGAACCAAACCAGCCACCAGAAGCGAAGCTATGTTTCCCGCCGATCATCGCCAGTCCGCCGCCCTGATGATTCACGAAGAAATCCAGCCCGCGCACAAATTTGGAATCGAGCTTGTAGGCCGGCACATTGTTCAGCAGCACGACCTTCGCCCCGCTGAGCGAACCAATATTCAGCTCGCCCAGCGCATTCACCATCTGCACTTCGAATCCCTGCGCGCGCAAAACCTCCGCGATCGGATCGTCTTGATAAGCCGTTACCAGCAGCACGCGCGGCCCGCCCTGAACCTCCACCCATTGTTCTGCGGAGTTGTTACCAGCAATCGCATCATCAGCAGGCAGCAGCCGGATTTCATAACGACACGCCCCAGGTGCGGCAATGCGATCCGTGAATCGCAAGCGACCCACGCCATCCTTCACCACCACATCGCGACGCCCAATGTTTTGCCCGTTGCGAAAAATCTCCACGGGTATCGTGGCATCACGACCGCCGAGCACCACCGCTTCGCCGAGCATCGCCTCCCGCAACTGCGCACGTCGCGGTAGAATAAACGCGGCCACCCGGTAGTCATTCAAGGTCTCGCGCGGTGGCAGACGATAATCCAAAGGCACACTTTGCTGGGTCAATCTCTCAGGCAATCCATCCAACGGTTCCGTGCTGTAACCATCCGTCAGCGCCAGCATCCGCGCGGCACGATCCGGCGGCATTTGTGCCAGGGCAAACGCAGCGGCAGAATTGAGCCGGGTGGCATTGCTCATTCCGTCATACTGCTGTCCTCCCACGCCGGCCTTGAGTTGCGCTCCGCGCGTAACGGCTTCCGCCGCAAAATCCACGAAGAACAAGCGGTCATCCGGGCCTTTTGTCTTGTCGAGAATCGTCTCCCATTCCGCAACTCGCGGGCGCAACAAATCCCAAGCAGAATCCGAACGATCCACCAGCACCCAGAGATCAAGTCCATCGCCCTGACGCCGCACTTCCGGCCTGACCAGCAGCAGCACAACAAAAACAAGACAGAGCAAACGCAGCGGCTTCTCCAGCCGCAACCCACGCCAGAACCATCCCCCCGCTGCAAGCAACGGAAGTAGCAGAAACCATTCGGGTGAAGCGAAGCGCATGAATTCAGTTTTCAGTTTTCAGTTTTCAGTTTTCCGTTCTTCGCATTCCATGCCCATGAGATCACGAAACACGCCAGCACCAGCGACATCCAGAGCAGCATCAGCGGGTCAGCTTCCGACTGCCGCAGCGCGGATTCAAATCGCATCTTCTCAAGAGTGTCGAGCGATTCCG
This sequence comes from Verrucomicrobiota bacterium, assembly GCA_043757085.1. Taxonomy (GTDB): domain Bacteria; phylum Verrucomicrobiota; class Verrucomicrobiia; order Verrucomicrobiales; family Verrucomicrobiaceae; genus VFKE01. Next base: position 4,292 of record JAYVQB010000230.1, on the reverse strand, counting down.
CTCCATGAAAATCCGCCTCTCGGATGTCCGCGAAATAAGCCGCACCGCTAATCATGGTTTTGTCACCTTCCCGACATTCAAAGAAGCCCGGCTTCTCCGGTGCGCGTCCGTCGAACCTTTGCGAAGTGGAATTACTCCAGAGATTGGCATTCACACCTTGGAAATCCAGCTCCTGACCGGTTTCAAAATTACCAGCCCATGGCTCGCGCTTGCTCACACGCACAGATTCCACAAACCGCTGCAACATCACCAGCAGCGCGGGTGTTCTCGCTGCATTAGATTGCGTCAGATCCCAGTTCAGAATCAGACGCCGCAGGGGCCTGCCTTCCGCCGTGGTTCCATGTCGCAGCAAAGCAATAATGCGGCCACCCTTCCATAACAGCGGCTCATCTTCCGCAGTGAGAACCAGACTCATAGGTTTCCCGCACAACAAACCTGACCACGCCAGTTCGCGCGTCAACGCATGATCTTCCGCCGCGACCCAGGCCGGATCAAGCGGCGCACCTTCTCCTGCCGCACCCGCGACTTGCACCGCATGAGTCTCCACCGCGGTGCCCAGTTCACCCACCATCAAATCGGGAGTGAGTGAGTTGAGCTCCACGCCCTCGAAAGCCATGAACATTTTTTTTAGCAAATCACCCGTCGCGCCAGTCAGGGTCGTGGCCACACGAACGATACGCGGCTCCGGTTTTTGCAATGGCAGCATGTCATCCCACGCGAACCGATCCCCGGCCAGCCTGAATGTCAGCCGCTTCTCTTCTCGCGGCCAATCGCCTTCGAGCACAATCGTTTGTCCGGGTTCGATGACCAAATGCTGCTTGCCACTGTGAAAACTTTTATCTCCATTCAGTCCATCAATGAACCAGTCGCGCTCCTGCTTTTCTATGCCGTAATTTTTCACCAGCACGCTCCATCTTAAAACCGCGCCTGCCGACTTCACTTCACCGCCAGCGAAGCCGACATTCTCAATCAATGACCCGGCGGAAATCACGGCGACTTCCGCCGGAATATCCGTCTTGCGATCTGTCACAAAAACCACCGTGCCCGCGCCATGCCGCACCAGACCGCGAGCAGTCATCAGCGCATCATCAGGCCGATGCGTTCCGAGCGACGGCTCCCATTTGTCGAACGCCTCCATCAATCCTTTCAATTCCGTTCCCGCATAGAGCGTCGGTTTGCGCGGCGCACTCTCGATCAGATGCCAGTCCGTGCGCGCTGCCGTGCCCGACCAGCGCGACAGCTTTTCTTCAAGCAAGGCTCGCGTTTCTTTCTTGAACGCGCTCATGGAAACAGAACTGTCCAACACCACCGCCACCGTCTGACGTGAGTCGCGGCGAATCCAGCGCGGATCAGACAGCAGCCACGCAATGATGAGCGCGGCGAGCAATTGCATCCAAAGCGGAACCGAGTTTCTCAAGCGCTCGATTCTTGCGCCCCCAATGCTTTGCGGCTTCACGCGCTCCAGAAGAAACAAAGTGCTCGCCCTGATCTTCCTCGTGCGCTCCTGCAAAAAATGAATTAGCAAGATCAATGGGATCGCAAGCAGCGCCCAAAGACCGGCTGGATTCGCTAGAAAGAGCTTCATTCTAATAAGAAGAAATTAACCACAACCGAAACAAAGTGGAGATGGCCGGACATGAATATCTAAAGCAATCCGGCAAATGAACGCAGATCGCAACGAATGTAGCGTGAGTATGACAAATTTATTTATCATCTAAATCCGTGTTCATTTGACTCGCTTTGCTCATTCTTCGGGCAGCTTGAGGCTGTCTATCTCGCTGTGCTCGGTTGTGTCCATCCGTGGTTCAAATCTTTGTTATTGGGTTCACATTTCTACTACTCCAGCAGCCACAGCCTCGGCCCGTAGCGCCCCGAGAAATTCCACGTCAGACGAGACTCGCGCAAAGCCGACGCCGCGCCGTGCGCATTGCTCGCGCCAGAGAAAGAAATGGGTTTCGTAAGCGCGCAGATATCGCGTCAGCACATCCGGCTCTACACGCTGCTTGGTGAGCACTTGCATCTCGCTTTCTTCAAACTCAATGTTGCCCGACCAGTTCGGGTTGGATTCTTCAATACAAAAAGGCACCAGCAACAAGGCGCGACCGCGATTGATGGTCAATGCGGCGACTGCGCGCTCCGGCGGTGATTCATCGAGCAGATCACTCACCACCACCCGTAGCGAACCTGCGCGCAAAGGCACTCGCTCCAGCAGCACGCATAATTCCGGTTTGTAGGCGGAAGATTCATCGGGCCAGTCATAAGCCAGCGCACGATCAATCGGAGTCTCCCGCACATCCTGACGCAGTGTGTGCAGCTTGACCGATGCCCCAAGTCTTAGTGCGCTCTCCAGACAGAAGTAAAGCAACTCCCAAGTGCGCATGGCCTTCGCCTCATGGAGAAACATTGAGGCGCTGGCATCGAAGATCAAATCCACGCGCGGCGTTACCTCCTGCCGATAGAGTTTCATCGTGTAATTGCCGGAACGCGCATAAGCCTGCCAGTTGATGTGGCGTGGGTCGTCGCCGGGCATGTATTGCCGTTGGTCTTGGAAATCAATCGAGCTGCCCGTGCCCTGCCCCAGCACGCTGCCCGCGACGCCCGAGCATTGCCCGGAGCGCAATGGAAGCCGGGCCACAGCGGTCGCCGCTTTCATGCGCTGGTGAATCGCGGCGAGGTTCATGTCATGGATTTACCATTATCAACTCGGGAGATTTTTCTTAAGGCCATCAGAGGCGGTCTTCTCCAGTGAAGAAAAAGCACTGAACTCACGCCGCATGATGAATGCGAGAAAGAACAGCAGGACGCCGCCCACAACGGAAGTGGTGATCAGGAAAAATGCGGCCAATTCGGCATGTTCGTTGTGAGAAAGCATGGCGAGCAAGGCACTGGTTGGAAACGGTGCCAGCCAGTAGAAAGCTGAGGGTGAATCCCGATCCGCCACGGTGGCGGCAGCGGCAAACAGCAGCACAAAAACCAACTGGATGAGCAGATAGAGCCAGAAGCGTTTTTCCACGCGTTTGAACATAAACATAATGGGCAAGGGAGCGATCAACGCCAGAAAGACCAGCACCCACACGGCATAAAATGCCAGTTTGCCGGATTCAGGGATGGGGTCATATTTTGACACTCCATAGATGCCCAAAAACAACAGGCCCTCCACCAATGCAGTGAACATGACGCCCGTGGCCCAGCCGGGATATAAGAAGCGACCCGCCAGCCGCCCGAGGATTCCACGCCGGGCGAATGGCGCGTAAAGACTGGGGAGCAACATGGATTTTTCCGTCAGAGCCTCGATGATCACCCAGGCGATGATTGGGGCCATCCATATGGCAATTGAAAAGAACCACGAAGGCCCGCCGTGCCAGCCTGCGGCCACCAAGATGATTGAAAACAACAGCACGGCCGACCGCTTCCGCGCGGAGTGATTCTCCGACTGCGGCGCAATCTTCGATGCCGCGTGTTCGAGGAACATCACCACGTAAACCGCCATCGCTGTGAGGATGAGCCACCAGTCGTCCACCGGAACAAAACCGGCACCGGAATATCCTCCACCGCCGAAGGCCCGGCTAAGGGCGAATGAAAATGAAAAAGTCAGGAACGCGGGCAATGCCGCCAGCAAAATCAGCACCCGAAGCACCAGATGCGCCGTGGACAGCGCGATGGTTCCGGCGGTAATGACAAAAGATGCTGCCAGCATCCATCCGAGCGATTGAAGTTCCAAAATAACATCCACTCTGCCGAAGAAATAGCGCAGCACCAAATAGGGCAGAATCGCCGCGACCAGCAGCCCGGATTGCGAGACCAGCGCGACCCATTTGCCCAGAATGATGCGGAAGGCTGTGAGCCGCGTGAGCCGCACCAGATCGAGCGTGTTCGCCCGCATCTCCTCGCTCACCGCCGCCAGACCTCGCGCCGGCATCAGCACCAGCAAGGGAAACCCTACGAAGAACCAGAAGAAACCATCAAAACTTGAAGTTCCCGAATTTGCGGAGAGAGAAAGAAGATGAAACCCCACCAGGAGAATCATCACCACCTGAACGACGATGAAGATGGAGACAAAGGTGCGGGCCTGCATTCCCTGTCGCAGTTCCTTGACAAGGATCGGACTCAGCCAATCGGCGAAGTCGTTGTGTGCAGGTATGGCGGGTGCGGCGGCTGACATGGGAATGATGAGGCAGTTTGATAATCAGTTGTCAGCGATACAAAATAATGGTGCAAAGTGAAAGTGTGTTGCGAAAAATGAAAGTGGTATTCTTTCTGTTTTCTGCAATCCTCAAACTTCACGAGCAAAG
>JAYVQB010000229.1:0-7496 GCA_043757085.1 Verrucomicrobiota bacterium | reverse complement strand
CGAGTATGATTAGAAGCAGCCCCCAGACCCAAGGTTTTGCATTTAGTGCGCCCCGTGATGAGTCGATATTGTTACTGGGGGTCATGGTGAATGAGTCTTATCAAGCATCATGTTCTTTGCAAGCGGAGCCACCATTAGTAAGACGACTTTCAAACTTGCTCTCATCCCACTTGCGGGATGGTGTGTAAAGTAGTGCGGTGCTTTAGCCCGAACGATGGCGCTGGCGAGCTGAAGCCCCAAACTACTTTCGCTCCCGCACCGCTCGACACCGTGCCCCCAACCAGTGCGGGAGTTTGAGAAATTCGGCCTACGTTGCCAAGACGGCGCCGAGATGGCGCCGAGATGGCGCCGAGATGGCACCGAGATGGCGAATGATGACGCCCTTGATGTCATCAACGCTGACGGGTTTGCTGAAGAAGTCATTCATGCCGGCCTCGCGACAGTCTAGAGGCAATCATGTTCATTAAGCTTGAGCTTAGTCTGGCAAAGCAAAGACCGCTACCAGCGCGTCATCGGGCGCATCACCTTCGCCGGGCTGGATGTGAATCTAGAAATGGTGAAGCGCGGCATGGCTTGCGGCTTTGACAAATACTCCAAAGAGAAAGCCCTCATCGACGCCCAAGCCGCAGCCAAAGTCGCTAAGCACGGCCTGTGGACAGACAAGGAACCCATCGCGCCATGGGAATGGCGGGCGGAGAAGAAGGCGAAGTAGCAAAAACAAACAAAAAACTCGCTCGCCAACCTTGCGTGATATAAGGTGATATTCCTGCAAAACGGGGCAATAACATTGAAATTCGAGGGTTATGTTGCAAAAGTGGGGAATAACACAATGTTAGGCGTCCTTCACGTTTTTAATTTATGGCACTACTTAAAATCTACGCAGCTTTAACGGCGGACACGAACCAAGGCTGGGTTTGGCTTCGCAGGAATGACTTACCTCATCGGAGCATCGTGCAGCTTTCCGCACGCAAATCCCGAAAGAGTGTTTATTGTGAGGTGCTCACGATAGATAGAAATTTTCTAAAAAACTACAATAATGATGATGATGAACGGATTCATATTACCGAGCCAGATTCAGCATTAGTTGCCGCCGAGTGGTATCGGGAGCGACTAGGCGTGGAGACCCAAGAGGAAGCTGAGATAGAGATTCAGCCAGCTAACTGCATCGAGGGAAGGATTCGTGCGTGCCTAGACCATCCACAGGTTGTTGTTCGCCTTGCAGTCATTCTTGCGTTATGGAGTGTCATACTCGCTTTGATAGGTATAGCTCTAGCCATCATCCCGTTTTGTAAATGACGACCAGGACGCCTAACCCCAATTAATAGCGCCAAGCGTGAAAGTCCTTGTGATATGTTTTTCAGGAGGCTTTGAAGGTTAAACCAAGGAGCGGCGCGTATCTTACCGCCGCCCATGCCCCCGCGATAGCGGCACTTTTCATTTCCCATGAATCTGCCACGCCACTGATGGAGCTTCGTTGTTTCCCGCTGCGCGGTGGGTTTTTGACGGCGGTTGGGAAACGCGCCGCTCCTTGTTTATTTTCCCTTATAAGTTGGCGGGCAGGGAGACTTTACAAGTCGCTGACCTTTGTCGTGCGCTTCTTTTTCTGCTTCACCATGGCAGCGGCGAGGGGGGCGGTGAGCTTTTCATAGAGGGCAAAGAGATGCTTCACGCCTGCGGGAGGCGTGCAACCCACTGCGGCACCAAGACTGGAAGCCGCTCAATAACCTGCCGACCGACCAGCACTTCGTCAACATAACCCATGTTCAGCATGTCCACGATGCGGCACAGATAAGATCGCCCGCAATCCCACCACGTATAACGTGCATCGAGCATGAGGTAGTGCAGGACATCAACATTCTCGCTCGATCTCAATTCCTCCAGTTCCATGCCATCCAGGAGGCTCTCATACACTCCATCCGCAACGCGGCTCCCAAACGTGGTCGTATAGTAGTATTCCTTGATCTCCCATATTGCTACTGGGTTCACTGTAGAAGGGAACGCACCGTCCACACGGCGAGAGAGCGTTCGCAATGGTGCGCCGCCTGCAGTCAGAGTCGTTAGTTCTCTTGGGTCGAAGTCCACGTTGTGCCCGGCAGCGTGCTCCTCGATCAGCATATTGACCATGCATGTGAGATATGCAGGGGCGCGCATCGCGCCTTTCTGTTTATTCAGGGGCAATGGGCATTGCGGGTCCAAACGTCCGCGCACTTCTTCGTATGCAGTCCTCGCCTGTTCTGCACTCATCAGAGCCGGTTCTGCCTCATTCGTAAGAATTGCTGCCCTGTGAGTGAAATATACATGCAACATTTCTCCCGCCGTTAGACCGGCGGCCATTGGTAAATCCAGGCTGCCGATGTTCAGTCCCAAGGCTGCGTATGCCTCTCTCATTTCAGCGATGGTATGCACTTTAATGGCCCCATTCATTGTATAACCGCAGTGCTGGCTGATGCTGCGCACCGCCGCCCAAAAGGATTTTGGCAACCGGGCAAACTCAGGATTTGGCCGCATGACGCAAATTTAGAATTGTTTTTGCTGCGATGGTAGCGCTCACTCCAAGGAGGTCCAGTATTGCAACAGTTTCGACGAAGCTCAGCACACGCTCACCCGATTCGTATTTGCTCACGAATGATTGCGGGACACCCATCCGGGCGGCTAAGTCTGCTTGCCGGAGGCCCGCCTTCGTTCTCGCGTCTCGCAAAATCTCTCTGAGGGCACTTTCTTCTTCACTGTAGCGGGTTGGCAGCATTGCATGTTCCCATTCCATAGCTTGACACGAATCCCAAATCAGGATATGACATTATCAATGCGAATCAAGGAAGACACGCTCGACATGTTCTACGGGACCGCACTTCAATCGGTGCGTCCTTTCAAGACGCAGCTTCTGAAATGGATCGGAAACAAACAGCGCTTTGCTCACGAAATTGCTACCTACTTTCCAACTGACATTGGGACGTATTATGAGCCCTTCCTCGGCAGTGGAGCAGTCCTTGCCGCGTTGCAGCCACCACGAGCCGTTGCTACAGACGTTTTTCCGTCACTGATCGAGATTTGGCAAACGCTGCGGAACAATCGGCAGCAATTGGTCGATTGGTATCGCGAGCGGTATCGCCTTTACACCTCACTGCCAAAGCCTGAAGGTTACGAACTAATTCGGGACTCCTACAATCGAACTGCAAATGGAGCTGATTTGCTCTTTTTGTGCCGGAGTTGCTACGGGGGCGTCGTAAGGTTTCGCAAAGCAGACGGTTACATGTCCACGCCATGCGGCGTGCATGATCCCATCACGCCTACCGCATTCGCTGAACGGGTGGAGATTTGGGAGAGGAGAACAGCGGGCGCTGAGTTTGCTTGCGCTGACTTTGCCAAAGCGATGGCGCAGGCAAAGGCAGGCGATCTTGTTTACTGTGATCCACCTTACGTCGATTCTCAAAGCATCCTGTATGGCGGACAGGGCTTTTCGCTGCCTCGGCTGTATAAAGCCATCGCTGAATGCAAAGAGCGTGGCGTCCGGGTAGCGCTCAGTATTGATGGCACAAAAAAGTCTGGCGATGTGTCGTGCCAGATCAATGTGCCGGATGGCCTGTTTGAGGAAGAAGCGATGGTGAACTGTGGGAGATCAATGCTTCGACGCTTTCAGAGGGGCGGCAGCACGCTTGAAGATGAAGTTGTGCATGACCGCTTGCTTTTGACCTATTAATGCATCTGACCGTGGCGTGATACTGAAGTTGCTCGTTTCCTCGCCCCAGACCTCATAGTTGCGGTTGGAGTTGAACGGGGGTCGATGTAGATGAGATCGACGCAGGCGGCGTATCAGTTCCAATGGTGGGCGGTGTCGCTGGTGGATGCGCAACCGTTTCAAGGAAAGAAGAAAGGCGCGGACGGCGGCATTGACGGGCTGAAATTCTTCCACGATCTCGACAACTCTGGCGCACGCAAGATCATCGTGAGCGTGAAAGGCGGGGAGAATGTGTCGCTGACGATGCTCAAGGACTTGATCGCGACCGTGAGCGGACAGAAAGCGGAGTTCGGTCTCTTCCTGACCCTGAGCGAGCCGACGAAACCCATGATGAAGGAAGCCACCGCCGCCGGTTTCTACACCAGCACCAACGGCAAGAAATATCCCCGCATTCAAATCCTAACCATCGAGAGCCTGCTGGAAGGGAAGAAGCCAGAACACCCGGACTACCGCCCCGACCTGAACTTCAAAAAAGCGAAGAAGGAAAAGATCGGTGAGCAGTTGGGGCTGGATATGGGGTGAGGCAACAGACCGTCGGCCTATTGACCTATGTGTAGCCCTGCCATTCTGGGCGGTGCTGTCTGAAAATGATTCCGGGCAGAATGCCCGAAATACACACAGGTCGCAGACCTGTGCCACGCTTGTTTCGCCCTAGGCATTTCCAGTTTTGCTCCGAAAACACTCGGGGGCATTAACGATGGTTGACCCGCAGTGCGGATTTGATAATGTCATCCCAGTTAATGAAACACACTTCCTGATCCCAACCCGCTCCCTTTGCCGTCATGCCAGCCACAACTTTACAGGCATTGTCCGCTCATGCGAGGTATCGGAAAAGACTACTGGTAAAGCTGAGGACTATTCTCTTGTTCCTGATATTGGGGGTCATGTTTTTTGTGGTTGGCAGGCTCATTTACATGCGAAAGCATGCAGCTGAAATGGTGCATGAGCCCGGCTGGGAGTTGAAACAGGAGCGCCGGAGGCTGCTCGAGGAAGAAAAGCAAAAAATGAAACTTCCACGACAGCAGTAAGAATCGCCCCGCCAGTTCCGTCTCATCATGGCAACAGGTCGGGCTTGCACCGTCTTGAAATACAGCTACACAAGGGGTGCGGCACATCCTGACCCAGCAAACTCGCTCTTATGAAAAAATCCGGTATATTCACCCGTGCATTCATCTGGCTTTCGGGAGCCAGTGGAGAAAACCTCGATGACTGCCCTTCGTGGGAGCGGCGCAAGTATGTGGCCTTCGGCGCGACGGTGCTGGTGCCGTGTGTCTTTGCCCTGATCGCTGCGGCGTATGCCGTCTCCACTTTAACAGATGACTGGCGCATCACCGCCACCGTGGCCGTAGCTTGGGGCTTCATCATCATGACGGTGGATCGCGCGTTGCTGGCCACTTATCGCGCTTACCAGGGTTTTTTCAGGAAATTCAGCCAGCTTGGCTTGCGCGTCATTGTGGCGGCGCTGATGGGCATCACGATTTCGCATCCGCTGACCTTGCTGCTCTTCAAGGACACCATCGGATCTGTCATCGAAAAGGATCGGGATACGGAAATAAATCAGGTGCGCACCAACAGCACCGCTCTCAAGAAACAGGTCGAGACCAAGATCACCACGGTTGATGGCGAGATCGCTGAATCACGCAAAAAATGGGACGAGACTTTCAGTGCCAAATTTCTTGCTGGCGAAGAGGATAAAGAGGCGAAGAAAAACGGCGCTGACAGCAAGGCGAAGACGGAGTTGGAGAAGGCCATAGCCGAAGCCCAGTTGCCAACGAAGGAAAAGCTTCAATCAGTGGAAAAGGAGATCGGGACCCTCGAAGTGCAATCAAAGAAACTTCAGGGGGAGCTGGACTTCTGGCAGAAGGAGTTCGAGCGCGAGGTCAATGGTCAGCGCAGTGGGTTCATCGGACTTGGGCCTCGGGCGCAGAGTATTCAGCAGGATCAGCTTTCATGGCGTCGTGACGAGGCCAAGCGACTGGCAGGCATTCTTAGTGTGCGCACCGATGATCGCAATCAGTTGCGCGCCGAGTTTGCCAATGCCGAGCAGACGCTGACGGCCGCAGCGGAGATCAAGGCCACTGACCAGGCCTTGAAACTTAGGCAAGATGCGATCCGCATCGAAGCCCTGCGCAGCCAGGTGCAGCAGCAGCAGGCGGATCAGTTTGTCTCCCAGCAGAATCAAATCCGGGCCACACTCAAATCACAAATCGACGCCAAAATCGAGCAGAGCAAAGTCATGCAAGAAGAGGTCGTGAAACTCAATGAAGATGAAAACACGCGTGTCGCCGCCCTGCGCGCCGAGCCGCGTCGTGACATCCTCAAGCAAACGCTCGCGCTGCACCGCCTGTTCAATCAAGGCGCGGAGGGTGGCAAATTCGCGCTCATCGCTTATGTGGTTCTCACGCTTCTCTTCATGATGGTGGACACCATTCCGGTAATGGTGAAATTCTTCTCCAAGCCCGGTCCCTACGATACACTGGTGGATTGTGACGAAGTGCGTTTCGACAATGAGCGCGGCACCTTTCTAAAAAGCTACAAACGCTACATGGAAGAACTCGGCGGCGGCAAGCTGCTGCATCTCACGCGGCACAAACCGCTGGAGCAAGCGCTTGTGGAAGGCGTGGATCGCAGTCGCGTGGCCAAGGAATTTCTCGAAAGCCTGATCGAGCTTGAAAAAACCTTTGAGGCCCGCATTCACTCTGAGCGCGAAGCCATGCTCCAGTCCAGCACCCGCGACAACAGCGAGCGCATCGCCATGCTTCAGCACATGGCGGAGACCTTTTACAAAGATCTGCGCAACCGCATGGAACAGTTCTTCACTAATGCCGATGCATCGCGGGGCATTAGTTGAGCTGGAGCTATGACGTGCGTGAAGTCGGTCCCGGACTGTGAATGATTTTGACAAAGTTAATCGTTTGCTTGCCGCCATCCATCGCCTCAACTAAAACAGGCACATGGTTTCCATCTCCATCCGGCATCTGACAAAAAAGTTCGGCTCGACTCTGGGCTTGAACGACGTCAATCTGGAAATTCAGCGCGGCGAATTGTTCTTTCTTCTCGGGCCGAGCGGTTGCGGTAAGACGACGCTTCTGCGGCATATCGCCGGATTTTACACGCCGGACAAAGGTCAGATTTTCTTTGATCAGGAGGATGTTTCCTACCTGCCGCCGCACAAGCGTGGCGCGGCCATGATGTTCCAGAGTTATGCCCTATGGCCTCACATGAGTGTGGAAGAAAATGTGGCGTTTGGTTTGGAAGAAAGGAAGCGGCCCAAGAAGGAAATTGAACAGCGTGTTGATGAAGCACTGGCCCTTGTGAAAATGGAAGGCCTCGGTCAGCGTCGCATCCAGCAGCTCAGCGGTGGTCAGCAGCAGCGGGTGGCACTGGCCCGCGCGCTTGTTGTCAGGCCGAGTGTGTTCATGCTTGATGAACCTCTTTCCAATCTGGACGCCAAGTTGCGCATCGAAATGCGCTCCGAAATTCGCCGCATCTGCAAAGAGTTCGGACTGACTGGAATCTATGTGACGCATGATCAGAAAGAAGCACTGAGCATGGCCGACCGGATGGCGATCATGGACTCTGGAAAGGTCGCGCAGGTAGGCTTACCAATGCAGGTGTATCGCAATCCCATCAGCAAAATGGTTGCGGAGTTTATTGGTGAGACGAATTTCATCGACGGCATCGTCAAGGGCGCGAGTTATCGTGAAGGCTTGTGGGATGTGGATACATCATGCGGGCAGTTGCGTGGTCGGCCCAGCGG